>JASJGV010000521.1:0-2988 GCA_033791325.1 Desulfobacterales bacterium
TAAAAGATCTGCCCCGGACTGCCCTGGGGAAAGTGAGAAAAAAAGAACTCCTACGGCAATTGGAGAAATAAAATCGCTGGACGATTTTATCGAACGCGACGTTGTCGCTAAAGAACAACAGATTTAAAGTTACCCTTTCCTTATGGCAACGCCTGAAGAAAGACCTTTTTCAAAAACCTGCAAATTGATATCTCTGAATGGTTCCGGACTTATGGACCCAATGGTTTCTCTAAAATCATCTGGTGTGAATGGTTCTTCGTGGAATGCAGCAAAAAATCCGATCATGGCCAAATTTGAGGAAACAGGCGCACCAAGATCCAGTGCTATTTTGCCGGCTGGCAAAGCGTAATACGTAATTCCCATTTTATCAAGATAGGTCTTGACGCTATTTCTTGGAAAAATATCCTGGATGGTGTCGCTGTATAAGTGACCATCTTTAGCAAGAAAGGGGAGGTTGCGATAGGTTTCATTTTCTTCAAGGGAAAGCAGAAAATGCGCTGACCCTGGCTTGACAAGACTGCTGCTGGTATCGCCTAACCTGAGGTGGGATATGACTGAGCCTCCCCGCTGTGCCATGCCGTGTGTCTCCGCCCCCATTATATTGTAACCTTTTTGCAATGCAGTTTTGGCGATTATTTTGGTCATGAAAAGGATGCCCTGGCCACCCAGACCACTAAGGACATAATTTATAGTAGACATTTCACCTCCAACTAGTTCGACTTGGATTATAGATAATATTTGCTCTTAAAACAGTTATCGAAAAAAAATTATAGGCTGTTAGGGGTTTAGACTATTAGACTGTTAGGCTGTAGGCGGCTAATAGTCTAACAGCCTACAGCCTATATTCCTCACTCCGCTATAATCGCCCCTTTCGGACACACATCCACGCAAACGGCACATCCAATGCAGAGGGCTGGATTGATAACGGTCTTGTTTTTGTCGGCGTCATGAGAAAGTGCCGGACACTCGAACCGGTCAATACAATGATTGCAGGCAATACAGTCATCCGTGATGGTGATGTCTTTTCTGTTTTTGGTCACCATGTCCTTGTATGCGATGACACAGGGATGACGGGCAATGACAACGGCAATACCACCATCCGGTTCCTTTGTGTAAGCAAATGCTTTTTTAAGCGTTTTGCGTAAATCCTTTATTTCATATGCATCGAGTACTTCTATGAAGTCGATACCACAGCCTGATATAATTCTTTCGAGAGGTATCTGTTTACCGGTGCTGCCGTCAGCCCTTATTCCAAGGGATGGGGTCGGTTGCATACCTGTCATAGCCGTAGTCATATTATCCAGAATTACCAGGACAAATCGGGCATCATTGTAAACAGCGTTCAACAAACCGGCTGGGCCAGAATGATAGAATGTAGAGTCGCCGATTGTTGCGACTATCGGTTGGTCTGAATCATCCTGTGCATAGGCATGGTAAAACCCCGAAGCCATGGTGATGGATGCCCCCATGTCGAGAACCGTGTCTACACCCCCCAAATTTAGTCCGAGTGTATAGCATCCGATATCTGAAGTAAAAATAGCTTTAGGCCGAGATTTGCGGATACTATAAAACACAGCCCGGTGCATACACCCGGAACAAAGGGTCGGTTTCCGTATAGGCAGTTCAAGGCTGTTTACCAGTGCTTCAACATTTTCCTGGGACTTGACGCCCAGAGATGGCAGTTCACGTTCCCGTAAGGTTTTTTCCAGAATATCTTCGATTATCTGGGGTACAAGTTCACCTTCAGACGGGACATGGTTGGAAAAACGCCCTAATACTTTATCCCTATTGCGTAGACAATATTCAATCAGTGTATCGGTTTCTTCCACAACCAGAACGCTGTCACAGGCTTCCAGAAAAGTCAGTGCAAGTTTGTCCGGAAAGGGGTAGGGCGCACCAATTTTCAGTAGAGGGATGTCTGTTCGCCCATGTTCATCCAAGATATCTTTAATAACGGAACTTGGAACACCTCCTGCAATAATTCCCAGAGGGACATGCATACCGGGTTGCAGGTTGTGTGTATTATAGGGTTGCAGGTCGTTGAATTCTTCTGAAATGTCTTTCAGCTTTTTATTGAGTTCCTGGTGAAGCAGGAATCGAAATTTCGGTGTGGCCGCCCATCGTTGGGGATCCTTTTCAAATGCAGCTGGACGATGGTTGGTCCGGAGGTTTTCCCAGGCCAGGTTTTGGCGGGCATGGCATACGCGAATTGCCGGTCTCAGGATGATTGGGATCCTGTATTTCTCTGAAAGCTCGAATGCTGTTTTAACCATCTCACGGGCTTCCTGGGGATTTGAGGGATCCAGCACAGGGACCTTGGCAAGTCTGGCCATCAGACGCGTGTCCTGTTCTGTCTGGGAAGAATGAGGGCCGGGGTCGTCACAGGAAATAATGACCAGACCACCAACAGTTCCCAGGTAGGCCGAGCTCATGAGTGAATCTGCTGCAACGTTCAATCCCACCTGTTTCATGCAGCACGCAGCGCGTTTGCCGGTAATGGCAGCCGCATAAGCATTGTCGAGGGCCACTTTTTCATTGGTAGACCACTCAACATAGGTATTGAGTTTTTCATCTTTTATCAGACGAACAGCCTCAGGCAGAATTTCCGAACTGGGTGTTCCAGGATAAGACGTGAGGAACTGGCACCCGGCTTCCAACAGACCCAGTGCAATAGCACCGTTACCGAGAAAAAATTCTTCTTTCATTGTTACCCCTATTTTATTCCATCATTTAAAACCTGATCCTTTAGTCCAGGTCAGAGATATTTGGTTATGCCGATGGCGGTAGCTACTTAAATTCGAAGCACGAAATTCGAAATCCTAAACAATACCTAATGATCCAAATTCAAATGATCAAAACAAGACCTTGGCGATACAAGTTCAAGCACCATGTTTGAATCATTTGAGCATTCGATATTTGGATTTTTTTCGTATTTCGATATTCGAATTTAGAATTTATCACACGCTGGATGTGCATAATATTAATACC
>JASJGV010000522.1:0-4754 GCA_033791325.1 Desulfobacterales bacterium
GCGTCTGTTTTTCCCGTTCCGGTCTGGGCGCGGGCAAGAATGTCCCGCCCGTCGAGAATAACGGGAATGGCCTTGGTCTGTATGCGGGTGGGGACGGTATAGCCCCTGCCCTTAAGGGCATTAAGCAGTTCGACCCGAAGGCCAAGTTGTTCAAATGGCATGGAATATTCCCGAAAGTTCTCTAACTTTGCTTTCATTGTGGCAACATTTTTGAAATGGATCCGACAAACTTGACTCCGATCCCTTAAAGCAGACGCTAAGCACTGCCCTTAAAAGTTCAATCCAGGCAACAAAATCAATTGAAATAATTGCCGGATCATTACTGTACCACAATGTTTTATAAAAAGATGGCAAAAGGGGTGTAGATCCCTCTTGCCCCTCTTATAACGGGTTATAATTTATGCGACAACTATCCTGACACTGGGGGCCGGGTGTACCAATTGAATTAAAAAGGATTGTGTTTACTGAACACAGCCCTTTTTGATTGGGATTGCAGAGCGGCGTTGTTGTTCAGTCCTGCCATTCATTGTTTCCCGTTATGAAGTTTTTTCTTGCATGGTGATCAAATGGCTGTATAATTTGTATACATCCATTACAAAGGAGACGGAAGTTATGGAAACGGTACCTGTGTCCGGCCGGATCGACAAAACAGTATCCGAAAAGCTGAATGCTCTATCCAAATCCACGGCACGTTCACGGTCATTTCTGATCGCCGAGGCTGTAAAGGCATACGTTGATGAGCAGGCCTGGCAGATAAGGGCAATCGAAGCGGGGCTCGAAGCCGCGAATCGAGAGGAATTTGCATCGGATGAAAAGGTCGCTAAAGCCTTTGCCAGATATGGTGTGAGTACCGATGAGGGTTAGATGGCTCAACCTGGCTCTGGATGACCTTGACGAAATCGCTGAATATATTTACAGGGACAATCCTGATGCAGCCCGTCGCATTGTTAGGCGTCTATGGAAAGCTGCACGTATTCTATCCGGCCAACCGGAGATGGGCAGACCAGGCCGCGTGCCAGGTACCCGTGAACTGGTTGTTATAAAAATACCGTTCGTGGTGCCGTATCGGGTTGTCGGCTCTGAGATCCAAATTCTGCGAGTTCTCCACGGAGCCAGAGACTGGCCCGAAAGCTTGTAGCTACCTTTTGTATCAATAGCTTTTGACGATCGAAAGTTTTGAGAAAGAAAGGTCAAACGGAGACTTGCCCCCCCTATTTTGGAGGCACCCCATTTGGAGGCCATGGGTCAGGATTTCATCGTGCGGCAGGCAATGTCTCACGGCAGGAATAGATACTAAGTTGCTACACAACATACAGATATTAAAGATTATACCGTTTTTTTAGTTCGTCTGATCGAATTTTAGTAAGTCTTCTTTGAACAGGAGTACTAGATTCAAAAATCATGTCCTCAACAATAGTCATGCTTTTCTCATTCACTCCGGCTTTTTTAGCATGATCCGGCCAACAGGTGACAGCCTCTATAATTTGATCGATAATTTTATTGGGCTTATTGATTTCCATAGATTTTGCAACGTTCAAGAAATCTCCCCCGGTGAAATCTTTTCGTTTATTATTTATTTTCATCTTATGCTGATCACCAAACAATTCTATTGAGCTGTAAGAAAACGTCATGTCATAGGCTGGAGAAAGTTTCCAGACGCCATCCGCGTCCATGAGATAGCTAATGTTTTTTGTATGGTCATCAAGGTTTTTTGTTATCGCATTGAATACCATTCTTCTAAACTGCTGTTCTTGCTCGGGGTAGGTAAGCCTCAATTGACGCATTATTGCAAAAGCATCTTCATATCCATAGACTCCCGGAGGATTCCAGCCAAAATGTGCCATGCCAGCTAAAGTAAGCATATGGATTTTTCTACCATTAACCCTATCAAATCTTTTGGTTATAAAGTGCGCCCTGCCGTTTTCTTCTAACAGATGGCACTCTTCCATATTTATCCCAGCTTGACTGGCCATCAAGTAATAGGCATATTCGATGCGGCCACTCTCTAAAGGTGTTCTAAATTTATCAGGTTGTTCTTCCGAAACACCATCAAATTTGAGAATCCAATGCGTATAATCCTGTGGAATATTATGGGATTGGCCGGAAATAATATGCCCCTGGTCGTCCATGGCAATGATTGCCTTAGGCACTGCCCCACCAGCGGATGTCCCAACTCTTAATATATCAAACATGGCCTCCGCTTTTTCAGTATCTGTACCAGAAAGGTTGGCGTCTAATTTTAAACGTTCAGCCATTACTTCTCTGGCAAGCGCCATTAAGTTTTCTATTTCAACAGGCACAGATTTGCTAAGCGATCTATCGCTTAGTTGGGGTCTGAATTCTAAAGCACCCATTCCCCGCGTTCCAATATAACATAGCCTTTCAACAGGATTAAAAGATTGAGGCTCCCGGCCATTTCTTCTAAGCCAGGAATCAATAATTTGATTTCCCCAAAGGTCGGGGAGACAACTGGCCAAAAGCCCGGGAAGTCCCCAAAAAGTAACTTGATCTATGTTTGGAAAAGAAAAAACAGTCCCTCTATTGGCTTCACCAATAGACATATGAATGGGTGATAATTCTAAGGCTTTCCTTAAAAATTCCGGATCATATTCAAAAGCGGCGCACCCCTGATCGGACAACCAGGAAACTGCACCGATAGTCTCATCCCAAATGCTTACTTCTGCAGTTGTTATTGGGTCCAATAAATATACCTCAACACGTTATGCCTTAGCATTACGAATACCAACCCGACGCGATCCGGAAGCTCTTTTACGTTGCTTGCCTCTATTCTTCGCCAATTGTAGAGGGCTAATGGTAATTTCCGGTAAAAAGTTATCTAAGGCCTCGAGAGAATTCAAAGCTCGTAATATTTTAATATAGGTTAATAATTTGCTCTCCCCTTTCTCACCGTTTTGGATAGCCTTTAGGGAAAGTCCCGTGGCGTTGGCGACCTCTCGCTGCGTTTGATTCTTCCTCAATCGTAAAGACTTAACTCTTTTTCCAAGTTCCTGCGCTATAGAGGAATTCGTCATTGATGAATATATCATAAAATTACCTTTAGAATATTTAAATAGCGTATTCGAGCTAATATATTACCTTTAAGATGTATATTGGATAGGAAATGATGAGATGTCAAGAAATTTTCTCTTATAAGCATATAAAATATCTTTTAAGATGCTTACATTATACAAACATAGATTATATATCCTTTAGGTGGTTTTATTTAAACAGGCACGGCTTTTTCAATGTTACAGGCAACAATGCTATCAGCATTCAAATTTGGCGCCCCTTCCCGTATAAAAGTCTGCCTGTGTCCGGATATCCATGGGTAGGGATTTCATCGTGCGGCAGGGAATCTCTCCCGGTGGGGAAAGGTTCAAGAGGTTAAAGAAAATTGAGAACAGGCTTGCCCAGTGAATGATGAGGACCTGGCCCTTCTGTTTTGTGCCGATTGTCCATCTGGAGGGTAATTACGATTCGCCGGTACTGTTTTTAAGATTTGTTGAACGGCTGAATATCGGGTACCTTCCACATATCTGGAAAGTACCCATATGGGTACTTTTAGGCTGCATCAAGGGCGCAAATCGTTGTTTTATTGCACGCAATATACCAAAAATACTTATATTGACAGCCGTAACCGCATGGTCTACAAAAAGGAGGGTTGTAAATACTCAAATGTATCTTTCCGGAGGAGGCCATGAGACGATCGATCAGGAAACTGCTGGTGACGGTTCTTTCACTTTCTATCTGTATCCAGATCCAGTTTGCTTCAGCGGGCATTGCGCAGGATATTCAGATCCACTATCTCGGGCACGCCGGTTTCCTGTTTCAGTTCAGCAATGGCATGGGCGTGGTCGCTGACTATGCCGCCTTCCACGACATCGGAGATTTCAAACCGGATGTCGCCACCTATTCCCACGGCCATGAAGACCATACCGGCGGGATCTTGCCCCGGGACATGCGGCGGGATCATGTGCTGTGCAATGCCATGGCCCTTGAGATGAACGGGCTTTCCTTTTCTCCCATCGCCACTTCCGAAACCACCGCCGGTTCCAATGACAACCAAAGCTACCTGATGACCTATCAGGGGTTTAACATTCTGCACCTGGGGGACGCACAAGCCGACATCAGCGAAATAGACAGTGAGGCAGAGCGGGCCCTTTTAAAACGGATCCGTCCGGAGAAAATCGATCTGCTGTTGATACCGATCGGAAACGGCGTGTGCAGCATTACCAATGAGGAGGTGGCGGATTTCATCGATTTCGTCCATCCCCGCAGGGTTATTCCCATGCACTACTGGCACTTCTGGGAGAAATGGTTCTTTCTAAGATACATGGAGCGCCGCAATCAAGCCAACGGTCAAAAATACAACATAAGAAAAATAGACGGCCCGAAATGGTCAATCGATATTTCACAACCGCAGAAAGAAGGCGTCATAGAGATTATCGCCCTGGAGGATGCCGATTATAATTGATCCTGTTTCAAGGAAAAGAGGCTAAGGGTCAAAATCTAATAATGTCTTTTGCCATTTTCCCATTTGATTTCCGGTTTTCCTGACACCCGACCTCTGTCCTCCGACCTCTGTCCTCCGACCTCTGTCCTCCGACCTCTGTCCTCCGACCTCCGACCTCCGACCTCCGGCGTCCGCCCTCTGACTTCTGACATCCGACATCTGCCCCGGGCCATTGCCCCGGGCTCCTGCCCCCTGGCTTCCGACTTCTGGCCCTTTCCGGGCATTTGCTCAAAATTATGTC
>JASJGV010000523.1:0-2983 GCA_033791325.1 Desulfobacterales bacterium
CCGGAGACCTTTGACCTATCCAAAGCTATGGAGGTCGTTCTGGGAAAGAAAGAGCTTTTTCAAGAGATCGTCGGGGTATTCCTTGAACAATTGCCCAACTATATGGATGAAATCAAAGCGGGGATTGCCGATAACGATGACCATGCTTTGGAACAGGCGGCTCATAGCTTGAAGGGCTCGGTGGGGAATTTCTTTGCTGCTGAAGCACATGCAGCAGCCTATCGACTTGAGAAATTAGGCCAAGAGGGGAAAGTGGAATCGGCGGCGGGTGCATTGTTAAAACTGGAAGCGGAACTGAGTGTTTTGACGGCTGAATTGAAAACCGTTCTTAAGGAGATGAAAAATGTTGATCCTAATTGTTGAAGATGATCCGGTAACCCGACGCGTACTGGAGGCAACTGTGCGGGAATGGGGCTATGATGTAATGGTTGCACACAACGGCGTCGCGGCATGGGAGATCATTAAGGACCCTGACACGCCAAACCTGGTTATTTCTGACTGGCTCATGCCTTGTATGGATGGTTTAACACTTTGCCGGAAAATCCGTCAGCTGGATGCGGCGGAATATATCTACTTCATCCTGCTAACGGCAAAAGAAGGCCAGGCAGATTTGCTTGAAGGACTTAAGGCCGGTGCAGATGATTTTTTAACCAAACCGTTTCACCCGCAGGAATTGAAGTATCGAATCCGCATAGGGGAACGGATCATCCGGCTGAAGCACAATATCCTTGAACTGGCCAGAACCGATGTCTTAACCGGCCTTTTAAACCGCAGGGCATTGATGGAAAGGATGGAACAGGAGATTCAAAGATCCATGCGGGAAAACAATTCTTTTTCCCTCATATTGAGTGACATCGATTATTTCAAAAAGGTCAATGACACCTTTGGCCATCAGGCGGGGGACCTGGTGCTCCAGAAATTTTCGGATCAATTATCCACCCTGACAAGGACCTATGATTTTATTGGCAGATATGGCGGTGAAGAGTTTATTGCCTGCCTGCCAGGAGCGGGAGCTTCTCAGGCTGAAGCCATAGCTGAAAGAATGCGCAAGCGAGTGGAGGCGATGACAATCAGGCTGCCGGACGACTCTGGACCCGTTCGGGTCACCGCAAGCTTTGGCGTGGCTTCCTTACGAACAAAATCCGGTGATACTTTGGATTCGATGATTAAGCGAGCCGATGACGCCCTGTACCGGGCCAAGGAGGATGGCAGAAATCGTGTGGCTACCTCGAGCGAAATGGACATATCAAAGCTGTTGGAAGATAGATACCACCCGGGTACGGGAGCCGCAAATGATTCTATTTCTCCTAAGGAGCTGACGTATGAAAAAACCGGCTAAAAATAAAGAGCATGCCCCAAGGCGCATAAAGATTGGCGAGTGCCTGATAGCGGCAGGCCTCATTGACCGGAAAACGTTGAACAAGGCGCTGGGGCTGCAAAAGGTCGAAAAAAAAAGGATCGGGCAGGTGCTTATCGATATGGGTGTAGCGGATGACGTTGTCATTGCCAAAGCCCTGTCAAAGCAACTAAAAATTCCCTTCCTGGAACTTAAGAATAAAAAAGTATCAAAAGATGTTATCGCCCTGGTGCCGGCGGAACTGGCTGAAAATCATCTGCTGCTGCCGCTCAAAATTGTTAAAGGGAAGCTGGTTGTCGCCATGGCCAATCCCTTGAATTTTTACGCCCTGGACGATCTGCGGTTTGTTACTCAAAGGGCCATCCATATAACGGTAGCCTCCCAAGGTGATATCCTCGCTGCCATTGAAAGACATTATCCAAAGCATGACCTTGATAAAGCATTCGAGTCGGGGCCAGGCATGGAAAATGGGGTTGAAGTCATCCAGGGAGTAGAGGTAGAGGAGAAAGATGTCTCCCGGCTGCTTACCCTCTCGGAGCTTCCGCCGGTTGTACGGTTTTGCAATGCAATCCTATCCGATGCCATCAAGCTCAAAGCGAGCGATATTCACATTGAACCCCAAAAAGCGGCCGTCGTAATTCGATATCGTGTAGACGGCGTCATGCGAGAGGTCATGAAGACGGACAAGCATGTCCATGCATCGCTTGTTTCAAGGATTAAAATCATGTCCGGTATGGACATATCCGAACGAAGACAGCCACAGGATGGCAGATCTCAAATCAGATACCATAAAAAAAATTATGACTTGAGGGTGTCGACCCTACCCACTTCCTATGGGGAGAAGGTGACCATACGCATCCTGAATCCCGATACCGCCAGCGTATGTCTTGAAGATTTAGGGTTTAGCGAAAAAACCCTTGAAGATTTTGTGGAGGCTGTTGGACGGCCCCAGGGCACGATTCTTGTCACAGGCCCCACCGGGAGCGGTAAATCCTCTACCCTGTATGCCTGCTTAAACCGGCTGAACTCCCCGGCGGTGAATATTATCACGGTGGAGGATCCCGTAGAATATGATGTTGAGGGAATCAACCAGGTACAGATAAATCCTAAAGCCGGAATCACCTTTGCGGCAGGCTTGAAGTCCATTTTAAGACAAGACCCGGACATTGTCATGATTGGAGAGATAAGGGATGCCGAAGCTGCTTCTATTGCTTTCCAGGCGGCCCAGACCGGCCACCTGGTGCTCTCTACCCTGCATACAAATGATGCCCCTTCCGCTGAACAAGGCTCCTGGACCTGGGTATCGAACCCTTTCTGGTTTCCGCCTCGCTGGTCACCGTTGTGGGCCAGCGGCTTGTCAGAAAGATATGCCGGGACTGTAGGGTTCCGGAACCCCTGTCATCTGAATTCCTGAAACGGTTGCCCGTCCAGGGCAAAGGCGGGAAAAACGCAAAATTCTGGAAGGGGGCAGGATGTAAAAACTGTAATTTTACTGGCTATTCGGGTCGTTTGGCCCTGTTCGAGGTTTTGAAGATCACACCCTCTTTAAAGAAGTTGATCGCATTAAATACATCTAATGCTGAACTAAAGGTAGCCGCGCAAAAGGAAGGTTTTCAGACATTGAGT
>JASJGV010000524.1:0-5084 GCA_033791325.1 Desulfobacterales bacterium
TGATGTGTGTGACAACATACCCGGGAGAGTTAAAAGCTGCAACAGGGTATATGCGTTCTGAAGGAAGATAGGGATTGTGCGTCATCACTTCAAACTGTTTATTTTGTACACTATACAGCACAGGTGTCCGGTCTGGCAAAAGCATCAGCTCGGTGCCGAAAGGCATCTCTATTGTTTCGCGTTTCTTTAAGGGTTTCAAGACCGTCCCTGACATGCCCACCGCGGCGTATCCCTTAAGATCAAAGATCTCCCCATCAGGATTGGCCACAACAGCGGTCAGCCATTGTCGGTTTGTTTTGGAATGTGCAACACTTTTCATTTTTTATTATTAAATTACAGTCTCTATAACAGTTTTTATCCATGGTAAATGTGTTTAACGATATGCCCCAATTCCGGAAAAATCAGCGCCTTGCAAGCAAGCTTACATGCCCTGAGACTGCCGGGCATGCAAAAAACCGCGGTCCTGCCAACAATCCCGGCGGTTGCGCGGGACATTATGGCAGCTGAATCAATTTTCTCCAAACTCAATTGTGCGAATACAGGCCCAAAAGCCGTAAGCTCCTTTTGAAACAAGGGTGTTATCGCCTCAATGGTCACATCTTTACTACTGATGCCTGTGCCCCCTGTCAACAAAACCGCCTGGGCACCCGACAGATTGATGGCATCAAACAAGGCTGCAGCAATGTCTCTTTTGTCATCCAAGACAACCCTGTGGAGGACAACGGTATGCCCTTCCTTTTCAGACACCTTCTTCATCCATAAGCCACTGCCATCCTCGGCAATCGTTCGCGTACTTGACACCGATATGATGGCAATCTTAAGCTCATTCAGTGTACCTTTTTTATGTTCTCTCGTCCCCATTATTTCTCCTTTATGATGACGCATTCTTCGGGAGCGCCAATCCGGCTTATTGCGCGGTCTCAATATAAACCACCTCTTCATGAATTGACAAATAAAATCGTAGAAACGATTTTAAATTGCCTTGATTTTAAACCCGTTGTCTTTTAATGTGGATTTTCGGTCAGGTATTTAATCTTTTTGTCGAAACTTAAATATAGAACGCTTAAGGTGAAAGCGGCATCGTGCCATTTCAGCGTATTGTTTCGCGGAATTTCTTTGAACTTTTTCCGATGACACAGCAAACATTCACTGGCATCATACTGGCCGGGGGCGAGAGCAAAAGACTGAACAACGTCGAAAAATCGAACCTCCTTGTCGGCGACAAACGTATCATCGAACGGATGATGACCGTTTTTGAAAAGCTCTTTAGCGAGATCATCCTGGTTTCCAATCACCCGACAACATATCTTGAATGGGATGCCATTGTCGTTAAAGATATCTATACTAAAAGAAGTTCCTTAACCGGAATTCACTCTGGTTTGTTTTATACAAAAACCGACCATGCATTTATTGCGGCATGCGACACCCCTTTCTTGAAAATGGATCTGATAAAAGCCATTGTTCAGCATGTCGATTCCTGCGTCGATGTCGTTATCCCTAGAACAAATGTTGGTATTGAACCACTGTGTGCTGTTTATTCCCGGCGGTCCTTTCAATCCGTTCAAACCGCCCTGGAGCAGAATGATTTAAAAATACGCAATCTTTTCAATAAGCTAAATGTAAAAGAAGTCCCGGAAACTGTTTTACGCAAAATGGATCCCGGTCTTATCTCGTTTTTTAACATCAACACGCCGGAAGACCTTGAAAAGGCAAATAGGATAGTCAACCAAAATGGATATTAAACAGCTAATTCGTGTAATAAAAAATCATCCGGACTATAAAAAGGCCGGTATGATTCTATGCCACAACGGTATCGTCCGGAGCACCTCACGTGATGGCAAATCTGTAACAGGATTAACCGTACAGGTGGATCATGCGGTGCTGCGCAGTATTATTGAAGAACGAAAACAGGATCCTGGTATCATTGAAATCCTGGTGGAAATACAGGAAAACCAGAAACTGTCCGTGGGGGAGGATGTCATGTATCTGGTTGTCGCGGGTGACATAAGGGAAAACGTGATCCGCACCCTCCAGGGTACTTTGGATGCTATCAAATCGACAGCTACACAAAAAACAGAATATTTAAAAAAAACGTGAAACACTTTTCACCAAGCTGTTTACACAAAAGGTAAGGTTATATGATGTCTGATTTTTCACATATCGACGTTAAGGGCCGGGTCAGAATGGTGGATGTAACCGAAAAAAAGCCATCGCGTCGCACAGCCCTGGCCCAGGCCGTTGTCCACATGCAGCCAGACACTTTCGATCGTATCATCAGCCAGAAGGTCCAAAAGGGAAACGTACTTGAAACGGCCAGAATTGCCGGTATTATGGCAGCCAAACAAACATCGTCCCTAATTCCCATGTGCCACCCTCTCAACATCACCCACGCGCAGATCGATTTCTTCCCGGACAATAAGAGACATGAAATTCGTATAGAGGCCCTGATGCGAATCGTCGATCAAACAGGTATCGAGATGGAAGCGCTCACGGCAGTATCCATTTCAGCCCTGACAATCTACGACATGTGTAAGTCTTTAGATAAAGATATTCATATTTCAAATATTTGTCTCTTAAAAAAATCCGGTGGCAAGAGCGGTGATTTCGTTCGCCGGAAAACCCCTGATATGGGCACATGATGTCTGTCAATCTGTCGGTATTAGAAGCCTTGCTCACTTTAGCGGCAGGCTCCCTTCTCGGGCTTCTTATTGGGTGGCTTTTTGCAAAATACCGGCTGACCCCTTCTCTTGTAAAAAGCAAAACAGAAGTCGACGCACACCTGGAAACACTCCAGAATAAAAATAATGAGATAGAAGACTTCAGGGTTCGGTTGGTTAGGGCTCAAACAGAAATAAAGACCTTAACCGGTCAATTGCTTCAAGTGTCACAAGAACGGTCTGCCGCCTCGAGCAGACTGGAACACATGGCGTCACTTCAAAACACCCTGAAAATGCGCGAGCAGGAGCTCTCGAATCTTCGGGTAACGATTTCCGACCTAAGGGAGCAGATTGCAGCCCTTAAAACCACCGTTGACAAGGAAAAAATTTCTTTCGACGAAAAAATGTCCTTGTTGCAGGATCTGCGAACCAGTCTGACAGAAACATATAAAGCCCTTTCTGCCGGCGCCCTCAGGGAAAATAATCAGGTTTTTATTGACCTTGCCAAATCCACATTTTCAAAATATCTCGATGCCGCAAAGACAGATTTTGACACCCGTGGAAAGGCCGTCAAAGACAGTATTCTGCCCCTCCATGAAGCCCTCAATCGTTATGATGAACACATTCAGGCCATGGAAAGATCCAGGGAAAAGGCTTACGGGGGTTTGTCTGCTCAAGTTCAGTCGCTGATTCAGACCCAGGACATATTACAAAAAGAAACCGGTAGGCTTGTCAATGCCCTGCGGGTGCCGCATATACGGGGACGATGGGGTGAAATCACCTTAAGGCGTGTTGCAGAACTCAGCGGTATGCAAAACCATTGTGATTTTTTTGAACAAACCTCAACGCGTTCCGAAGAGGGCCTCCTGAGGCCCGACATGCTCGTGCAGCTCCCCGGTCAACGACAAATCATCATCGATGCCAAGGTACCTCTCGTTGCCTATATAGATGGTATCGAAGCCGATTCAGAAGAAGAAAGAGAGGCTTGTCTCACAAGACATGCCCAGCATGTCAAAACACATATCAATCAGCTATCTCAAAAAGCCTACTGGACACAATTTAAACCAACACCTGAATTCGTTGTCTTGTTTATCCCAGGCGAAAATTTCTTTTCTGCTGCATTGTCAAAAAACCCACAACTGATTGAAATGGGTGTTCAAAAAAATGTGATCCTGGCCACCCCAACGACGTTGATTTCTCTCTTAAAAACAGTTGCTTTTGGATGGCAGCAGGAAAAGCTGACCGAAAATGCCCGGAAAATCAGCGAATTGGGTACCGAACTGTTTGAGCGTCTTTCAACCATGGGGCAGCACGTCAACAATCTTGGCAGGGATATCGAGCGCTCCTCTCAAACATACAACAAGGTTGTCGGATCCCTGGAACGCAGGGTGCTCAGCTCCGCCCGAAAGTTTAAAGATCTGGGCATCACCCAGAAAGATCAGAACAAAACATTGACCGTGACACCTATTGATTCAACCACACGAACATTTAAAATGGATGATTCCTGATGCACACTTCTGTCTCAAAAACTCGTCTCCTCCGGTTGCTCTGTCTCTTTTTCATTCTTTTCACACTATCCGGATGCAGTCTCTTTCTGAAGGCACCGGATATTACGTCAACAACCTCTCTGAAAAAGTTAAAGATTTCTCATTACCCCGAGTTTTCAGACGATCACGCCTACAAAGACCTGAATGCCAGTATTGAACAAAGTCTGGACTATTTGCGGAGGGTCCCGGCAGACCGTGAATTTTCCTTTGGAAAAGATACCTACACAGCAGCACACCTCATGGCTTCTCACGAACTGTTCTTGAATTTCCTTCATAAGAATCCTTCCCGGAAAGAACTCAACCGATTTATTGCCACAAACTATTCAGTCTATCAATCTGTTGGGAGCAATCGTAAAAGAGAGGTTCTTTTTACCGGCTATTACGAACCGGCTGTGCCGGGCAGTCTTACACCCGATGATAATTTCACTTTCCCGGTGTATGCCACACCCTCAGACTTAATTGCCATTGATCTATCTCTTTTTTCAGATCGTTATAAGGGTCAAAAAATAGTGGGCCGGTTCGCTGGTAAAACCGTTGTGCCGTATTATGACCGAAAGGAAATCGCTGAGCCCCAGACCCTGTTGGATAGCACTGAAATCCTGGCCTGGGTCAAAGATCCTGTCGATTTGTTTTTTCTCCAAATTCAAGGTTCCGGAAGACTTTTACTGCCCCAAGGCGACCATATCAATGTCCACTATCATACCACCAACGGACATCCATATCGCAGCATCGGTAAGTTACTCATCGACGAAGGTAAAATTGCCAAGGAAGAGATGTCGATGCAAAAAATTCGGTCCTATCTTCAAGCCAATCCGGATGAAATGAACCGAATTTTAAATCATAATCCCAGTTATGTGTTTTTCAAATTGGAAGAAGAGGG
>JASJGV010000525.1:0-3586 GCA_033791325.1 Desulfobacterales bacterium
ATCCTTAAAATCCCAGCCACAGCAATAGACCGACAGCATGCCGAGGTCGTGAATATGAAAATCTCCCTCCTTGTGCGCTTCGGCAATGTAGTTGGGATAGATCTTGTTGAGCCAGTAATTGCTGGTAATATTGGAAGCGATGTGGTTGTTCAGTCCCTGCAGCGAGTAGCCCATATTGGCGTTTTCGTTGACCCGCCAGTCCTCCTGCGTCAGATAGGAGTCGATCGCCTCGATCGACTTTTTCATGAACTCCCGGGTTTCGCGGAGAGCATCATGTTGTTTACGATAGAGAATGTAAGACTTGGCCACCTTGGCGTGGCCGTTTTCAATCAAACATTTCTCGACCAGGTCCTGAACGTTTTCTACGGTAGGTATGCGTTCGTCTTTATAAAAGACCTCAAGAATCCCCATCACCTGGCTGGAAATCTCCCGGGCTTTGTCCAGATCCTGGCCCCCGACCGCACGCACGGCTTTAATGATGGCTTCGGCAATATTGTTTTCCTCAAAAGGTACGAGTCGACCATCTCTTTTGCGGATGAACTGAAGCATACCGGGCCTCCATCAGGATAAAAAGGACTTACATATTCCACAGGACCGTGATTAACTGTTGAATACTCTAGCATACTAAATTCCAGAGTCAAGACCAAAAGCACTAGATATTGTTTTTGCAAATATTGTCACCACAACATATTGTTAATATGTTGTGGGTAGCCTGTGGATAAGAAGTGGATTCCTTGTGTACGGCAAATAACTTGATTTGTTAACTATCCTGTGTTAAACGACAAAAAACATTCAACTTTGCGAGGTGCCATGTCCGACCTGACTCGTTTTGGAATATCCATTGATGACCGCTTACTGAAACTTTTTGATGAGCTGATTTCAAATAAAGGCTATGTCAACCGCTCGGAAGCGATCCGTGACCTCATTCGTAAAGCTCTGGTGGAAGAACAGGCCACCAACGAAGAAGAAGAGATTATCGGGACCATTACCCTGGTTTATAATCATCACACCCGCGAACTTTCTGAGAACCTGACTGACCGCCAGCATTCCCATCACGAATCGGTCCTTTCCGCCCTTCATGTCCACCTCGATGCGGAAAACTGCCTGGAAGTCATCGTCGTCAAGGGCAAGGCGAGCACTGTGAGACACCTCGCCGACGGCCTGATCGGAACCCGAGGCGTCAAACACGGTAAACTGGTAACCACCACTACCGGTAGAGACCTTCTGTGATCCAATTCTTAGCTTTTATTTAGGCCCTCATGCCCTTCCCGTAGTAGCACGTTTTTAAATTTTTTATTCTTTTATTGCTATTAAAATTATTTTTTGGTATTTATCCTTCTGTTTTTTTACTTCTTCTGACAGGAGAATAAAAATGATAAAACATCTTTTCTGGAATCTAATTATTTCCCTGCTTTGTTTCGCCATCGCTGCTCCTGCTCTGGCACATTTCGGCATGCTCATCCCATCCGACTCCATGGTCATGCAAAAAGATTCTCGAGACTTAAAAGTTGAGGCATCTTTCTCCCATCCCTTTGAAGGGGTCGGGATGATACTAGAAAAACCAAATGTATTCAGCGTGCTGACCAATGGCGAAACACACAGCCTCCTGGATAGTCTCAAAGAGATTAAAATCATGGGTCAGAAAGCTTGGGCCGTTGATTATAAAATAAAACGACCCGGTATTTATCAGTTCTACATGGAGCCTCAACCTTACTGGGAGCCGGCTGAGGAGTGTTTCATCATCCATTACACCAAAACTCTGGTTGCCGCATTCGGTGACGAAGAGGGATGGGATGAGGAAATCGGTCTTAAAACCGAGATCGTTCCCCTTACTCGCCCTATTGGGCTCTACGCCGGCAATTCTTTCCAGGGGATTGTAAAAATTAACGGCAAAACAGTACCGTTTGCCGAGGTAGAAATCGAATATTATAATCGGGATGGTTCTGCAACAGCTCCAAGCGATTATATGATCACCCAGGTTGTCAAGGCTGATGCCAATGGAGTTTTCACTTATGCCGTCCCCAAGGCTGGATGGTGGGGGTTCGCGGCATTGAATACAGCTGGCGAAAAAATAAAACTGGACGGGGTTGAAAAAGATGTGGAACTGGGTGCGGTCCTGTGGTTAGAATTTGTGGACTGGAAAACCCGGTGAATATTCAGACTCAATCAGATTCACAGACTTGGAAATCCCCCTTTTACTGAGCTGAACAAAACCGGACAATACATCGATTTTAAGGCACCAGGATATAAAATGCACATTTCTGAAGGGGTTCTTTCCGGCCCGGTACTCATCACCGGGATAATTTTGGCTGCAGCTGGAACAGGCATTGGACTTAAAAAACTCGATTTTGACCGCATCGACCAGGCCGGAATACTATCCGCGTCCTTTTTTGTCGCTTCGCTGGTTCATGTGCCCCTCGGCCCTTCCAATGTCCACTTGATCATGAACGGGATGGTCGGCCTCCTCCTCGGCTGGAGCGCCTTCCCGGCCATACTGGTCGCCCTGACTCTCCAGGCCATTCTTTTTCAGTATGGAGGGATCACCACCCTGGGCGTTAACACCGTCATCATGGCCCTGCCCGCGGTTGTCGGTCATTATACCTTCAGAGGAATTGTCCGGGTAAACCCCAAGGCCTTTCTTCCCGCTGCATTTATCACCGGGGCTCTGGCTGTGCTTCTGGCCGGTGGCTTGGCCGCCCTGGCCCTGATATCCGCCAGCGAAAATTTTCTGGAAGCGGCCATCCTGCTCGCAACGGCACACCTTCCCGTCATGATTATCGAAGGGATTATCACCGCTTTCTGTGTCGGCTTCCTGAAGAAGGTACAGTCCGGAGTCATACCCGTTTAAACCGGAGAGATTGACAATGTTCAACCAGAAAACAATAGTCTGCTTAAAACTCCTTCTGACCATGGTTTTTTCGACACTTCTGCTGCTGGCCGCTTCCCCGTCGCAGGCTCATCGCGTCACCATCTTTGCTTGGGTGGATATGGACACCATTCACACGGAGAGCAAATTTGGCGCAGGGCAGAAAGTTCGGGGGGGTGATGTGCTGGTCATGGACGAAGCGGGAAACCAACTCCTGGCAGGAAAAACTGACGACAACGGCGAGTTCTCATTTCCTGTGCCGCAGAAAACCGCTTTAAAAATTGTCCTCGACGCCACCATGGGGCACCGGGCCGAATGGTTCATTCCGCTCAGCGAAATTATAGGGACTGACGAGAGCGCCGGCGCAACAGTTGAACAGTCACCCGAAGCGCCAACACCTTCACCAGTGACCATTTCGACACAAGAAATCGAAACTATCGTGGAGAAAGTTCTGGAGCGCAAGCTCAAGCCCATGCAGCGCATGCTGGCGGCAAGCCTACAGCCGGGCCCTTCTTTCCGGGATGTTGTCGGCGGCATCGGCTATATTTTTGGGCTGATGGGCGTTGCCATCTGGTTCCGATACCGCAAATAGCACATCTTGAATTCTTATGATTAACGAACCTTTTACCTCAATAGATTCACCTCTTTCCCGCATCGACCCACGCCTGAAAATCATTTACATTATACTATTTTCATTTATTGTAGCCCTTGCCAATGAGT
>JASJGV010000526.1:0-11902 GCA_033791325.1 Desulfobacterales bacterium
AAGCCGACTGACCGCCTACTGCTTATCGCTTAAGGCTTACCGCTTATTGCTTAAAGCTATTCCAGAATAAGCAAACCAACCTGGCAGTGTCCCTTGAAGCGTTTGTCCGCATCTTTGGTGACATGGCGGATTTCGGTCTTGAAGGCTTCCGTTGTACCCAGGGATTCAGACACGTAATACTTCATGTCGATGACATCTCCCGCCTTGAGATGTTTCAACAATTCTGAATTCTCGTCCACCAGGATACAAAGCCCCTGTGCTGAGACATCCCGTATTTTGAACTGGTAAATGAAAGCCAGGTCTTTAACGGAAAACTGAACACTGTAATATCTGTTGGACGCTGTCCTCTGATTAGAACGCCGGTCCTGATCGTTGGGCTGATGATCCTGTTCATTCATGGAGATGCTCTGTTTTTGCGGTAAAGTTGAAGATATGATCGTTAATATCAGAAAAAAGACAGGAAATCAACTTGATATAGTCTATTCGATAATAATTTACAGGTTTGAGCGATCGCTGTTGGACGTATTGAGAAATGTTTTGGCTATATTGGCGGTGTACACATTAATCTGTTTAAGCAGGTCCAGCAGTTCCATGTGAACCTCATGCGTCTCGACGGTTTTTTTACGTTCCTGTTGAAGCCGTTCCAGGTGCCGGAGCCGGTATTTTGTTTCAAGATCTAAATATTTTTCTTCTTTCTCCATAATTTTCCGAGCTGTTTCCAGGCTGTGCTCATCAAATGATTCTGTTAATCTGCTGATCTGTTTACACACCTTGACGTGGTAGATCATCAATTCTTCCTTTCCCTCTTCAGAAAAATCCGACGTCAGATCTTGCATTTTGACAATCAGCGGCATCATATTGCGGTGGATAATATCTCCTATGCTTTCCATATCATTTGCAATGGAAATCATTCCGAACACTTCACTGGCTTGTTCGTTTGAGATCTCTTGCCTGGCGACTTTAATTAGGTAGTCGACAATTTTCTCATCGAGAAAATCAATTTTCTCTTCCCGCATGTCTATTCCATCCAGAAGTGTCAGTTCCGGAAATATCTCATCCTGCGTGGGTATCTCTTTTATCAGAAGATCGACTTCATCTTTTCGCTTAATTTCGCGGCTGATAAATTTGGCATTAGACATAAAAGGAATGATGATAGCCTTCAGCATGCGTCCCAGGATTTTTGCCATGCGCGTGATTTCCGTTCGTGCCAGACCGATGGAAAAATCAGGCGTCGAGATCATGCTTTCGTCCAAATGCCAGGTGACGTGAACAATGCCTTTTAGCTCTTCTTCCTGTGGTAATATTTTCAATAACAATCGAGCAAATACTGTTGTGAACGGGAGAAAGATCAGTGCCAGACTGACATTGAAAATTGTATGGGCATTGGCAATCTGCCGGGCTGTGTCAGATCCGAACCTGGTGGCGATGGCTTGGATAATATCCACAAAAGTAGGAATCCAGAAGATAAACAAGGTGACGCCACAAACTTTGAACAACACATGCGCCAATGCAACACGCTTGGCCTCCCGTGAGGTACCGATACTGGCAAAACCGGCTGTAATACAGGTGCCGATATTCGCACCAAACACAAGCGGGATACCGGCGTCGAGGGTGATCAATCCTTGCTGTGCCATCACAATGACAATCCCCGTAAACGCGCTGCTGCTCTGAATCAAGGCAGTGAAAACAGTACCGACCAACAAACCCAAAAGCGGGTTTTCCAAACCTTTCATTAGGTTGATAAATTCAGCATATGTTCGCAGCGGCTTCATGGCTTCGCTCATCAGCTTCATACCATAAAAAAGGACACCGAAGCCCAAGAGCACCTCGCCGATATTCCTGATATTGTCACCCTTCCCAAAGGTCCGCATGACAAATCCAACCGCGATCAACAGCAGTGCATAATCGGTCAATTTAAAGGCGATTAATTGCGCGGTAATGGTGGTGCCGATATCTGCTCCAAGAATCACACCCAATGACTGGGCAAAACTCATCAATCCGGCTTGAACAAAGCTCACAAGCATCACGGTGGTTGCACTGCTGGACTGGATCACCGTCGTAACAAACGCACCCACAACAGCCCCGACAATGCGATTATTGGTAAGCGCGGACAGGATCGAGCGCATCTTGTTACCGGCAGACTTTTTCAAGCCCTCGCTCATCTGCTCCATCCCATAAAGAAAGAGGGCTAAGCCACCACACAACCCGATGATCATGAAACCCCATGAAATCTCTTGGGATGTGGTGTTACCGACAACAAAAATATTGAAAATTGAAGGCATGGCTGATTCTAGGTACGTGATTGGACCGGTCCGCCACCGTACTTCAGGTTGAATAAGAGCAAGGCCACTACGGTGAGGGTGATCGTTACAGTGGCCATACACATGGCTTCTGACAAGCCTCCCTGTTCGAATTGGCTGAAAATATACGTAGCGGTTGTCTCGAGCCCCGGAGGAAGGAGGAGGATCGAAGCCACCAGCTCCCGCACGGAAATGATAAAGCTCAGAATCCAGGAGGCAATTAGGTAAGGTCGCAGGAGCGGAAAAATTATTTTGGTGAAAACCCGCCACTTTGAAGCACCCATCACCAGGGCGCTGTTTTCAAGATTTTTTGTGATATTTCGCATTCCCGAATCGCCATAGCGAAGCGCATCCGGTAAATACAGGACTATATAGGCCAGTAGCAGCATAAAATAGGTGTTATATATCCGTATTCCCATCCAGGGCGCATTCCAGGCTAAAATTAGCCCCACTACCACCACAACCTTTGGCAGAGACCGGGGGAGAAAGCCGATGAAATTGAGGGCGAATGCCAGTCCCCCTTTGTAGTGGGCCAGTACGTAAGAAATGAACGCCGCGCCCAGCAAAATAATCGTGGGTGCAATCAACCCCAACGAAAAGCTGACCCCCAGCGCCTGCAGCCCCGGAGAATGCAGTCCGAATACCTCATAATAGTTTTGCAAGGTATAGTTGCTCAGGTTGAAAAACCCCCCGCCCCAGAGCTTGACAAGGGAAGCCAGGACCATGGTTCCAAAGGGTATGGCGACCGAACAAATAAAAAGTATAAAAATAAAACCGGCAGCCAGCAGTCTTTGACGTCTGTTCAATGAGTAAACCTGGTAGATCCCTCGTCCGGAAATAACACCATAATCTCTCTTTTTCAGCACGCGTTCCGAAAAATACATAATTGTCAGGGCCATGGCCACCAGAATACAGGACAGCGCAGTGGACACTGGAAAGTTGATGGGCCAGCTGGAAATGAGGTTATATATTTCCGCCGTGATAATCGGATATCGAGCCCTTGATCCCAAGGTCGCCGGAACACCGAAGTTGGAAACAGTCTGCAAAAAAACAAGCAGGCCTGTATTTAAAATAACGGGCATCAGCAAGGGGACGACAATTCTCCGAAGCAGTGCTTTGCGATTGGCCCCCAGCACCCGCGCAGAGTTTTCGAAATTTGAGGGGAGTGCCCTCAATCCGGCTTCGACGCCTAGAGCCGTAAAGGGATAGAGAAAAAGAACCATGATAAAGGTAAGACCCCAGAAGGAAAAAAAGAGCTCCTGGACGAATGCAGGCAGATGACCTGACAGCATTTCTTCCAGAAAGCCTTTTTCCTGTATGAACAGAATCCAGGCCAGCGCCCCTACATAAGGCGGGCTCATATAGGGGATCGCATAGATCACACGAATGACACTCTTTCCGGGCATATCCGTCTTGGCCAGAATAAACCCACAGGGAACACCTACGATCACACATCCGATAGTAACGGCGATACCCCACAGGATAGTGTTTACAACAACCTGGAGGAGGCCTTCACTCTTGAAGACCTGGATAAAGGGAGAGAGAAATCCCTTCAGACTGCCCCCTAAGATGTCCGGAAACAGGCTCTGGAGAAACACCATCGCCAAGGGATAAAGAATCATGATGAGCATGATAAGCAAGACGATATACAACATGGCGGAATTCATAATTCTCTGATACCATCTGCGTTCCTTGAAGTTAACCATCTCTTCTCCTCACTCCCGGTTGTTTATGTATAACATTGGGTCTACATACCGGTTTCTATCTTTTTATAAAATCTGCCGACTACCTCTTGCTGGTTTTTCCCCAACCAGTTCCAATCCACAGGAATCGTCTTGATCTGATCCATACCAACCCTGAGAGGGAGGACCTTCAGATCAGTTCTTGCAGGAATGAGGATTGTATTTACCACCAGGGCTTGACCTTCTTTTGACAGGTAGTAGTCCACAAACTTTTGGGCATTTTCCTTATGGGTCGATGACTTCAAAACGACTATAGGTCGTGGATTGACCACGGTACCACTCGCCGGGTAGGCAATGTTGATATTCTCTCCCTTTTTAACTTGCTTATAAATGATGTAATCCACGGCAGCAAAAACCGCCTTTCGTGCTCCGGTTAAGACCGGGGTAAGCGCCTGATTGTTGGGACCGGCGATATTGGCGCCGTTATCACGCAGTTTTGCAAAAAAATCCCAGGCTTTATCTCCGTAAAGCCCGATAAAAGCCGTAACAAAATCAGAGCAAGACCCTGATTTGGTGGGCGAAGGCATGTTGATCTGCTTTTCCCATTCGGGTGCCGCCATATCCCACCAGTCCTTCGGAGGATCCGTCACGAGCTTGGTGTTATATGCGATTCCCATGGCAGAAGCACCTGTGGCAATAAGGTGGTCATCGACCCATTCATCACGTAGAAATTGACGGTGCTGGGTTTGTATGGGTGCCAGGACATTCTGGTTTTTCAGACCCAGACCTGCAGCCCAGCTGGCCAATACCACCACATCTGCCACCGGGTTATATTTCTCTGCCTCCAGTTTGGCGAGAACCTTGCCGGTTGAAGCAGGATATAGCTGCACTTTTAAGCCCGTCTTTTCCTGAAATTTTGCCACAACTTCTTTGGAAAGACTTTTGGGACCTGCCGAGTAAACCACTAGATCGGCCGCCAACACGGCTCCAGCTGCAAACACATAAAACAACGAGACCATAAATATGATCGGAAATATTCTCTTTTTCATGTTCGTCTCCTTTTCATTGATTAAGGGTTATAGACGGGGATGTCACTGACTGTCATCCGGCACGTCATCCCCGGCAATCCGCCCCGCATACCTGCCCGGGATCATTTTGTCAGAATTTTTACCTCTGCTTTATTGAACATCAGGTAAAAAGTTTTGCCTGCCGGGTATTCTTTCGCCAGCGGAACTTTGAATACAAGGTCGTTATCAATCTGAAAGTGGGTTTCATAGATATCCCCCAGGAAGATGGAGCGCAGTATTTTTCCTTCCAGGATATTCATCCCGGTACGATTCACACTTTCAATTGATTCGGCAACCTTGATTTTTTCCGGTCTCAAGACCGCTGAAACCTTTTGGCCGTCTTCAATGCCGCCCCCGGGAACCACGCTTTTGATGATCAGGTTTTCATTCACTTTTATCAACGCATCTTCAGCATCTTCTTGATAATGTCCATCTATGAAGTTGGATTTTCCGATAAAGGCTGCCACAAACGAAATTTGAGGATCTTCATAGATGTCCAAAGGCGTCCCTTCCCGCAATATTTCCCCCTGATTCATGACGAACATTCGATCGGACATGGTGAGAGCTTCAACCTGATCGTGAGTCACATAGATGGTGGTGATGTTG
This sequence comes from Desulfobacterales bacterium, assembly GCA_033791325.1. Taxonomy (GTDB): domain Bacteria; phylum Desulfobacterota; class Desulfobacteria; order Desulfobacterales; family B30-G6; genus B30-G6. The sequence continues at coordinate 5,656 of JASJGV010000526.1, forward strand.
AGTTCACGCACCAGATTGGTGATCTCCTCTCTCATCTCCTCGCGCAATTTTGCATCCAGAGCGCTGAGCGGCTCATCCAACAACAACACCTTGGGAGAAATAACAATGGCTCTCGCAAAGGCAACCCGTTGTTGCTGCCCCCCGGACAGTTCCCTGGGGAGCCTTTTTTCAAAACCGGGCAACTGTACCATTTCCAGAGAGTCCAGCACCCTTTTCTGGATCTCTTTTGATGGTACCTTTCGCAAGCGCAAGCCGAAAGCCACATTTTCAAAGACATTCAGGTGGGGCCAGAGAGCAAAATCTTGAAAGACCATGCCCATTTCCCGCTTTTCGGCGGGTACGTTTATCTGCTTGATATGCGAATAAAAACACTTTTCATCGACAAAGATTTCTGCCTCAGTGGGCTCGATCAGACCTGATATCATATTCAGAATTGTCGATTTCCCACAGCCGGACGGGCCCAGCAAGCTGATAAACTCCCCGTTTTTCAAAGTGAAATTCGCATTGTCAACAGCGACGACATCCTTGCCGAAGATTTTGGTCATACCTTTGACTTCGATATAGTCCATTAAACCACCGCCCCCTTCGGGCCTAAACCCTCACCATTTAATGTATGGATGAATCACAAGGTTGGCGTTATAATACTTGGGATCACCCGTCACCTCATCACCGACCCACGCCGGCTTTTCAAAACACTGATCTTCGCTTTCCAGTTCTACTTCAGCAACAATCAATCCCGTGTTTTCACCGAAAAACTCATCGACTTCCCAAACCAGCCCGGCAAAATCAATTTTATACCGATTCTTTTCAATAATAGGTTTCTCGCAAAGATCATTCAACATGTTCGATGCATCACTTTCAGGAATATCATATTCATATTCGACCCGGGTAGCCCCTTTGTTGGGCCCTTTAACGGTTAAAAAGCCACTGTCGTCGATGGTGCGAACCCGCACGGTACGATCTTTGGTACTGTTTAAATACCCTTGCCTGTATTTGGTCCCCCTGGCCAGAGATCGCCATGTATCATTTTTTAGCAGGAATTTTCTTTCGATTTCAATCCCCATTGTCACCTTCTCCCTATCATTACATTGTTGGCTGCTTGGATAATAATAAAATCGTAGCACGATTTTATAGAACGCGACGATGTCGCTTCGATGCGAAAGGCTAAAATTCCTATCCTTGCAGCAAACTACAGGCTATTACGGAATTTTTCCTGAAATCTTTCAGATTCCAGCACCGCACTTTCGCAATAATATGGATCTTAATCTATAATTTGTATTCATCCCACGCTGCAAGCAGCGGGGAATTGAAGAACCTCGCAACAAGCTACGAGGAATGTTCTGCCGTGCGCCAGTGCTTCGCATCGACCGTAAGGAATTCTGGCTAATTTAGATTCGCTCGCTGTTGCGGTTCAAATTTAAATGGAGAGTGATTCCATACCGATTACCCGCTTGATGGCAAGCAGGTAATTGATATTTTCATATTCGGTCAAGCCAAGCAACTCCTTGGCTTTTTGAATGGCATCAATATCTTCTAATTCCACTGCAACGGTCTGTATGGCGGCACCATTGATTAAAAGCTGGGCAATTTCGGTGATACAACCATTGATTGTAAAAGCGAACCGCCGTTTGAAGACATTCACGGCAGACAACTCAGGATGAGGAGCAATAAGTTCTTCCAGGTATTGCTCCAGCGAATAGGTATCTCTTTTACAATCGGGTTCTTTGACGGCAAATGCCGGAAAAACCTCACTCCTAATGACATCGGTTTGCATGGGAAACTCACCCTTCATGCGTGGATTCCATCGTTCCAGGCCCTGCTTTTTTGCCACCAGTTCCTTGATATCCATTTTTATGTCGCGAATCTTGGTATTGTTTTCATTGTTAGCGGCGGAGACAATATATACCTCCTGGCTCTCACGAATCATTGAACATTGGGACAATTTTCTCATTTTGGTTTCCACCAGTCCAAAATTTTGGGCAAACGTACGAAATTCATATCTTGGTATAATCTTTTCCATGCAAGACTCCTAACACGTATGGTCATTTAAAACGATTGACAGGTATGCCTTGATAAAATAAGTCAATTTGGTTATAAGATCAAATTATAATATATAATAATTATCATAAGGGTTTTTTATGAATTTTGATCGATTGAAAGCATTTCACCAGATCGCTCTTACGGGCAGCTTCACAAAGGCTTCAAGGGCATTATTTCTTACCCAGCCGGCTGTGAGTCAGCAAGTTAAAGCACTGGAGTCACAGCTTGGTATTATCTTGTTTGACAGATCCGGCAAGAAAGCTCTGCTGACAAGTGAGGGCGAAATCCTTTTTACTTATACCGATCGTCTCTTTCAGATTTATGATGAAATTAAAATTCATTTTGGAAAGCTTCATGATCTTGAAACAGGAAAATTTACAGTTGGATCTACTGCTGTAATGGGAACATATTTTCTCCCTAAAATCATTGGGGGTTATAATAGAAAATATCCCGGAATCGATATCAACATGCAGATGGGAAACTCATATTCAATACTTAACAAGCTCATTTCAAATCAGGTTGATCTTGGATTTGCCGGTCGACTTAAGGCCGACAACCGCCTAAAGAGCATCCTCATCCACAGGGAAAAACTGCTTTTGGTTTCTTCGCCCGACAATCCGCTGACGGGGAAACCGTCCGTCAACGCCAGCGAACTGGGCGCAACCCCATTTATTTGGCGTGAAGTAGGTACGCAAACACAGGCTTTGGTTAAAAAATGGTTTCAACAAAAGATTGGAAGGAGTTATCCAAAAAGATCAATTGAACTTCAAAACATAGAAGCTGCCAAACGAACTGTCATAGAAGGCTACGGATTTACGATTATCCCGGAAATATCCATTCGAAGAGAGCTTCATGTGGGTCTGCTCAAGCGCATCAACCTTGATGGGTTTGAGCTTTCCTTTGACTACTATCTATTCTATAAAAAGAGAAAAATTTTCACTACAGCAATAGAAGCGTTCATAGACATATTGGTCAAAACGCGGCTGTTGTCTCATTCAGACAATTTAATCGGCAGGGTACAAAAAGCTTGTGATTGACCACCAAAAGAGATACTTTCACCCGTAACATACACATGATATAATTTGAGGTAAAGCATGGAATCAATCAGAAGCAACCTGCGCTATGAGTGGAAAAAGTATCTGATTGCACTCTGGATGATATGCATCACCGCTTTTGTATTCCACATGGACATGAAAATCAGAGGCTTGGTGACAAGGGTTCAGAACATCAATGAAACCATGGGATCCATCGAAGGTGTCGTAAGCGGATCAGATTATACACTCGGAAATATCGAGAAAAAAGTTGTTGCGCTTGAAAAATCGGTATCCATCATCAGCAGAAGGATCAAACGTTTGAAATAACCGCGCCGCTTTACTTGAACAGCGCCGACAACCTCTCATGAGCCCACCATCTCCAGACAAAACCACCCACAGGTCGATTTCCGGTGCTATTTTCGGCGCTGCGGCTTTTCTTATCTGGGGTATCAGCCCGCTTTACTGGAAAGCATTGACAGCAGTACCGGCGCTTGAAATCGTTTCCCACAGAGTGGTCTGGTCACTTTTAATCCTCATGCCGTTGATTCTATTCAGAAGCCGCTGGAAAGAGTTTCTATCGGTTTTGACAAACTGGCGCTCTGTGGCCATTCTGATCGTAACGTCCCTATTTGTCTCCTGCAACTGGCTCGTCTATATCTGGGCAGTTAACAATGGACTCCTGCTGCAGGCCAGCCTCGGCTACTATATCAACCCGCTTGTGAATGTGCTGTTGGGCACTGTCTTTTTAAGGGAACGCCTCAGGGCTTACCAGATTATAGCGGTATTGCTTGCCGGTGCAGGCGTACTCTATCTCACCATCTTCTATGGCCAGTTTCCCTGGATCGCATGCATTCTTGGATTTACGTTTGGTTTATATGGCTTGATCCGTAAAATTATCACGGCGGGCTCTCTGGTGGGGCTGACCATGGAAACCCTCCTGCTAGTAGTACCTGCCCTGGGATACTTGATCTATCTCTACATAGACGGATCCGCCGCTTTTCTAAGCGGGTCGCTCAAAATCGATCTGCTTCTGATGGGAACATCTGTGCTTACTGCCCTGCCCCTGCTTTTATTCGCCATGAGTGCCAGGAGAGTTAAATTGGCGACGCTGGGCTTTCTCCAATACATCGCCCCCACCTGTATGTTTGGGATGGCAGTCTTTATCTTTCTGGAGCCATTCCGGACGGAACAGCTCGTCAGTTTTACCCTGATCTGGACGGCTCTGGCTATCTACTCGGCTGATTCCGTTGTCCATTTTCGCAAGACCGGCACACCTTCTTAGTTATATCGGGTGATCTTGATGATATGCATCAATTACCTTGTGGAGCGCCTTGACTGCCAGCTGAATACAGTGATGCTTTTTGGCCGGGATATCCTGCAGGACGCGGAAAATGTCACCATCTTCAAGCTTCCGCGCATCTTCGAGTTTTTTCCCTTTGACCAGATCTACTGCCGCCATGGCGGCGGATACGGCTCCCGCGCAGCCCATCACCTGATATCTGACATCCACAATCTTTCCATGGGCCGCTTTGAGATACACTGCCATGGTATCGCCACAGGTACCGGTCATCTCGGAAACCTGGTCCGCATCCGGCAGGGAACCCATATAGGGCTTTTCTATGTAATATTGAATCGCTTTGTCGGAATAGCCTGCGTTTGACAGCATATCCTTGATACTATCGGAAGCGCCGTTTGTTTCAATGATTTCCCCAGACATTTCAATTCCCTTTCTAATGTACGCAGTCACCTATCCCCTGATGTCCCTGGCATGTCTGATCCATGGCAAACAAAGGCAACTTGTCCGTTTTAATTAGTGAAAGGTTTTCAGACACGGTTCCCTCCACGGCCCGATATGTTTTGACACCGGCATCCGCCAGCTTTTTTAATGCGCCACCACCGATACCGCCCACAACAACCGCATCGACAGGCGTCCCGCCAAGTGCGGCCAAAGGCTGACAGTTCCCATGCTCATGGCCCAGATCCTGATTGTCAAGAATCTCCAATTCACCACTCTCGGCATCCACAACAACAAAAACCGGTGCAGACCCAAAATGGCTGTAAACAGCGCTATCTAAGCCTTTATTTTCCTGGGTTGGAAAAGCAATTTTCATTTTCTCATTCTCCTTCTTCAAATAAAATCGTAGAACGATTTTATAGAACGCGACTGTGTCGCTCCGATGCGAAAGGATAAAATCCCTATCCCTGTAACAAGTATGAGGGATATGCTCGCTATTTTGGTTCAAGTTCGCTCATTATACCGCTTGTCATATTTATGTTCCGAAAATAGGATGGCGGCATAAGGGTTTGTAGCAGAAAAACGGTCCTCAACCGGAACGTTTTTCTGACAACCCCTATAGCACCGCGGCAAATCACTGGGTTTGCGAGCGCTGTTACGGTTCATTTTCAGCAGTAATAAATAGACACGATAACCGGTTCTGTCAACTGACAAGCTGTAAGCCATAAGCAATAAGCTGACTGAACCTAAAACATAAAACCTAATACCTAAAACTCAAAGTGATAAGCCGATAATCCATAGGTAATTACCCGCGAATCGCTTATCACTTTCACGAAAATGTCATTTTTGTTCCCGCCATATTCAACAAAAAGGCATCCGGCATTTCCCTTTCAATATGCATGACAGCATCACGACCCGTGCAATGGGTAGGGATGATATAATGGGGATTAATCTCTTTTAAACCCGCAGTAGTTGGAGATATAACGCCGTCAAAATCAGCCCCGGATAAATGAAACCCGCCCATGACGGCCCATACTTTCGTTATCCCCGTCACATGCTGAGCATGTTTAACCGTGTTGACGATACCTGCATGGGCACAGCCGGAAATGACCACGAGTCCCTTTTCTTTGATATTGAAAGCAATACCGGAGTCATCGTGAAACGGATCCGGTTTCTCCTCATCCTCCACCTTGTAGAACATATCGGGTGCACCTTTTTCAAAATCAGTAACCCTCGGTATTTCTCCCAAAAAAACAGCATCCTCTTCCAGCAATGAATACGGTTCCCGGGTTTTAACAATGTTGACACCGGCATGATCCGTCTTTTCCCGGGATAACGCCGGCACATATATATTTAAGCCTTCGATGTTTTTTAGGTAACGGGTTTTAACAAAAGCGCCAGGATGGACCACCAGGTCCAGATTTTTTTTACCCACTAC
>JASJGV010000527.1:0-5745 GCA_033791325.1 Desulfobacterales bacterium
AAAATTTGGAGCATGCATTCACAAATGGAGAAGGAGCCTTACGCTCACCAAATCCCAAAACAACTTTACCTTCAGCGAGGGCGCGTGTAACCATCGGCGTAAAATCACAATCAGATGAAACGAAACACATCACATCGATATCCTTGGTATACATTACATCCATTGCATCAATAACAAGCGCAATATCCGAGGCATTTTTCCCTTTTGTGAGATCGTATTGCTGTACCGGCTGAATTGCATATTCGTGTAAAAGATCTTCCCAGGGTTTTAAGGAGGGGTTTTTCCAATTTCCATAAGCCTTTCTTATCGTTACAACACCATATTTTGCAACTTCACTTAAAACCTCTTCAAACTTACTCGCAGGTGCATTATCTGCATCTATGAATAATGCTATTTTTTGTTTTGATTCATCCATTTCGAGTTACACCTCGTTTAAAGCTTAACATATTAATCTGCGAACGTTCACCTATTTACGCATTTATGTATTGTAACACATAAAATAAAATTTAAGCTCGATAAATTATTGAAGAACCTCGCAGCAAGCTACGGGGAATGCGCCCGCTGTTGCGGTTCAAGATTCCTTTTTTCGGTGGATTGCCATATTTCTACACGGTGACCTTCTGGATCAAAAAGATAAAACACCAAAGCATTCCAAGGATGCTGTGTGACCGCCGTTGGATGTATACCTGCTTTGTCTGCATCTCTCCAGGCATGGTCAATGTTTTCAGCTTCCAACGACAGGGTTATCCCTTTTCCCTTGGAGCTTTTCATGCGAGCCCGCTTTTCATCGGCAATGCTTATCCGCGTTGTTGTACTCACATGAAACTCGACAAACCAATCGGTTGAAAAATTTACTGGCAAATTGAGGTAATCCCGATAGAAGCGGACCGTTTCTTCCCATTTCCCACAATATAAAATTGTGTTGACAGTTTTTATGTCCATACCAATGTCCCTATGCCAATCCAGGAAACGTTCAGTTCAGGTTATACTTAGTACGGAGTATGCCGGAAAGTTTTTGCACAATTGCAAAAGCTTTTTCCACAGTTTTTTCCTTGTCAGGATTAACCAGGCAACAGGTTGCCGGCGAGAGCATGCTTCTATGTAGTATATGGTCAATATCAATGCCCTTTTTGGACAGAATCTGCCACACATTCTCCAATTGAGCCGTTAAAGTGCTCATGTCTTCTTTTTCAAAGGCTTCAAAACCTGTAGGAACAATTCCCCAGACAAGAACACCGCCGTTATCGAGAAATCGCTTTATCGAGGGGGCATAAGAAGAAAAAATTTCCGCATTCGTGTAAATGTCGATAGAAAGAATATCAAGATCCAATCCCAGTAAAAAGTCCCAATCCGGGTTACCGCAAAGGTGTATGCCGCGCGGTCGATTAATCATTGCAAAAAACTGGTCAAGATCGCCTTTTGCTTGGAGTTCGTTATACCCTGCCATGGCGGAAAAAAGATACTGAAGCCCGGGTTCGTCTATAAACATAAATGCATTGTTATTAAGCATTTTTAGTCGGTCCAGTTGCGCATTGATTCTTTTAGCCATGAATTCGAACATAAAAGGGCGTACGGTGTCATCGAATAGGATCGGACGTTCATCCTGGTCTAACACATTAAAACCAAAACTGATCGGCCCCTCTAATTGTCCCCTGATGGCCGGCTTCTCGGACAGATCCATTTCGAGAAAACGATGATAAACCACTGAATATTTCCTGCTGATATCAAAATATGATGGATCATCAAAATGGCCAAGGGTATCTTCCAGTTCCAAAATAAATTTTTCCATGGAAAATCTTAACGTCCGTTTGTCCAGGTCCAGAAGAATACCAGGGAAATGTTCGGCTGCCTGGACATACATATCCTCATAATAGCTGTAATTCGGCAATTGAGGCCAGAAGGGAACATCTACAGACAAGGCCATTTCAAGGGCATGTGTTACGTCCACGTGCGGCATTACAGCCATTGCGGTCGTCAATAGGTTCCCTGGTATTTTATTATCCATTAAATGGCCTCCGATGCAATGCCCCTCAGTTGGATGCCCAGAAAGATCACAACAAGAAGAATACTTAAAAAATTATCCAAAAATTATTTTTTTCTTTTTAGGATTGCCTCTAAATACTGGAGGCAAAACTTTCCCCATACTCGGTACATTGGAGAATGCTTTCATTGCTGGGATTCCACAACACCTTTAATCCATCATCCACCAGTTCGAAACCAGCTGATTGTAAATTTTGAGATATAATTTTTGTTGACTCACCACTCCAGCCGTAACACCCAAATGCTGCTGCTTTCTTATTTTTGAATTTCAACCCTTTAATCTCTTCCATCATCCCCGCCACCGATACCAAAACACCCCTATTGATAGTGGGTGATCCTACAAGGATGGCCTTAGATTTAAATATCTCTGTGATCACATCATTTTTATCTGTTTTAGCAAGGTTGAATAGTTTAACATTGACTACTTTGTCCGACAGTTTGATTCCCTCGGCAATTTTTTCAGCCATCACACGTGTACCATTCCACATTGTGTCGTAGATAATGGTGATTTGATTCTCCTGATAGCTGTCTGCCCAGGTCATGTATTTTTCAACTATCTGTTCGGGCTTATCGCGCCAGATGATACCGTGACTTGTGCAAATCATGTCAAGGGGAAGGTTAAATGACAGGACCTCCTTAATCTTTTTTATCACCATAGGACTGAATGGGGTCAAAATATTTGCATAGTATTTGATGCACTCTACGCTTAATTCATTCTGATCCACCAGATCATTGAACATATATTCGGATGCATAGTGCTGGCCGAATGCATCATTACTGAACAATATATTATCTTCGGTCAAATAGCAGAACATACTGTCAGGCCAGTGGAGCATGGGGGCCTCTACAAATACCAACTCTTTATTTCCCAGACTGAGCTTGTCTCCTGTTTTGACGGTCTGGAAATTCCAATCTTGATGGTAATGCCCTTTTAGTGATTTGACACCATTCTTTGTGCAATAAATGGGTGTATCGGGGACCAATCGCATCAATTCCGGTAAAGCACCACTGTGATCGCTTTCGGCATGATTGGCGATGATATAATCGATTTTGTTGAGATCGATTTCTTTGGCCAAATTACCAACAAATTCTTTGGCAAATGGCCTCCAAACCGTATCGATCAGTGCCACCTTATCTTCTTTGATCAAATATGAATTATAAGAAGACCCGCGATGAGTAGAGTATTCATCCCCGTGGAACTTTCTAATCTCCCAGTCAATTTTTCCAACCCAATAAATGTTGTTCTTTACATTAAAGCTCATATCTCACTCTCCTAACCAATTTTTTATGGAGCATAAATGGATCCCCACGGGTAAACCCGTGGTCCCATTAAAATACCCGTCTTCGCCTACGCCGCGGTTATCCGCCTTATCCTTGGGGTGACATCGCGCCGTAGCAATTAACGTATTCTTTTTGCATTCATCCACGGGCATGCCCGTGGTTTTCTGCGAAGGCGGATAAAAACCAAGAAAAGTCGATCTAAAATTCATTTATGGGAAATATTAATGTTGAATCTGCCGAGTCTACACATTTGCTCTATCAAACCTATTATTATAAGAGATATCAACTTTCTTACAAAAAAGCAAAAAGGGCAAATCCACTGAAATAGAATGTCCTTATCAAATCAAGTTACCTACGAGTGCTTGTTGTATTCTCCAGTTTTCACCGAGAACAATTTTTGTAGCTTTCTTTTGTTAATATTATACAGCAATCTTTTTTAATTCTGGGTCGATTCCTCTTCCAGTACTTTCAAAAGCAAAAAATATCTATATTAGGATAACGCATTCCCATTATTACATGAATTGGAGGTGCCAATGGAAACGGCAACCGTGGAAATGACGGGTGTGTTGTTTTTATAAAAATTATCCGATAGGTGTGATGGTAAGGTTCACTTTTAAAAGTTGACACGATGTTGATAAAAAGATCACAATCTCTGGCGGCGCTTGCCGCTTTTCGACCAGATGTCAGCCGATTGTGCTACAACTGGATGAAATTCCCATCGTCCATTTGGATCCGGTTGTTGTTATCCTGCGGGATACCCGGCCCGGAATCCTCGGCAGAGGATATATCCGTATTGGTGAGACGAATATATTCCGACGAAACTTCAGTTGTAAATAAGATCAGTACGCTAGTGGCTGGAAGTTCGAATGGACAGCAGGTGATTTTTATTCATGGGACCCCTGGATCTGCAGAGGGGTGGGCCGATTTCCTAATCACCGTTCCCCCGGGATTCCAATACATAGCCCTCGATCGTCCGGGATTCGGGTGGAGCGATCCTGACCATGCGGTCGTTTTGATGGCGGATCAGGCCAAAGCAGTCAGTGTTCTTATCAAAAATTGTTTCGGACATAAACCTATCCTCGTCGGACATTCCCTGGGCGGTCCGATCGTTGCATGGGTGGCCGCGACACAACCCGATACAATCTCGGGGATTGTGATTGCAGCAGGTTCCCTGGACCCTTCTCAAGAACGCATTCACCCGCTTCAACGCCTGGGAGCGTCCTGGCCGATCCATACGTTGCTGCCCCGGTCGGTTCGAAATGCTAACCGTGAGTTGATAGCCTTGAAAACCGAATTGAAAAACTTGCACCCATTACTGAGAAAAATCCGTGTACCGGTTATGATTTTGCATGGCACTGAAGATGATCTTGTTCCCTACCAGAATGTGGAATACATGCAATGCAATCTTACGGGAACTGAAAAGGTAACCTTGAAACGTCTGGAAGGTTTCAACCATTTTCTACCTTGGAGGGCGAAAGCACATATCGAAACGGCAATTATGAATTTAGCCAAAAAACAATAGAAAAGGATTATCTTGAACGTGTCGAAAATTCTCTCCAATAAACAAAAGAGTCAATAAGGATGATCGATTCCGATGAAATACTCAACTATCTGATCCTTCTCGGGACTGATCCATTGACAGTGGCGCTGGCCATTCTAATCGCCACATTCATTCTGGAGGATGCAGCAACGGTCGGTGCTGCCATGTTGGCATCAGATGGTGTGCTACCTGCTTATCTGGCGATCACGTCACTGATAGCCGGTATAGTGCTGGGAGATATAGGGCTTTACGGACTAGGCCGTTTGTCGACGAAAAGTCCTTGGATTCGTCGTATACTTCGGCGACGCAAAGTAATGGATGTGCGTAACTGGATGACACATCGCATTTTCCCCTTGGTATTTACTGCGCGCTTCATACCTGGTTCACGCTTCCCCTCTTACACGGCATCAGGACTACTCGGTCTTCCTTTCCGGAAATTCGCCATGGCAGCGTTTCTCGCGGTGACCTTACAGACATCGCTGCTGTTTACATTGATGATTTACTTTAACATCTACTTCCGGGATCGGTTAGGAGGGTGGCGATGGGTTCTGGCCGGGGGGGTCGTATTGGCTATCATTGGTATTTCAAGATGTTATCGACGCGCTTTCCCGTCACCCGGCTATTCAGATGGCAGCATACCCAATTCCAGAAAGAAACTGTGGCCAACAAACCATCAGATAAGCGCTAACAAAGAAGCAGGTCAACCAAATATCGTAGCCGGTATTCCAGGAATGCCGCCCATCAATCTCAATCAACCACCTCTTTCCTTTTATGAGTTCTGGCCGACCTGGCTGTATTACATCCCACTAGCCCTGACATGGGGGGTGCTCGCACTACGCTACTTCTCCATTACCTTGCCTACAGTGGCAAATCCGTTATTTCCG
>JASJGV010000528.1:0-8203 GCA_033791325.1 Desulfobacterales bacterium
ATACTACGTGTATGCTCCGCTTTTTCGTTGTCCCGCGCCTTGCCAGAAGCACTAATCTTCATTTTGAGATAGGTTGTAATCATGTCCCAACTTTTTAACCAAGAAGTCAAAATCAGATTTCTTGAAAATTTGTGCGAAACGTTCGCCGTGGGAACTGTTACGCTTATAAAAGCTAATACAGTACTGGATAATTTCAAGAACCTTTTCTTCCGTGTACACACCTGGCAGTTCTTTTGCCAATTGTGGGTGCCGGCCTAACTTGCCACCGAGCTGAATCCTGAAGCCCCTTTCCCGTTCCCGAATGGTTTGGGTGGGACAGACTTTCACACATTTTCCACAGGACATACATCGGTCCATGTCGATTTCGGGTCTTTCAGTGTCGCTGTCAAGACGGATACTGTTGTCCGGACAGCATTCAACACAAGCCTCGCAACCTGTGCAGACTTTATCTGTAAGCCCGGGAACCAGAGCTCCGATGATGCCCATGTCCTTGATCTGGGGTTGAGAGCATGCATTGGGACACTCTGCAAGAGTGATTCTGAACTCATGGTGGAATTTAAGGTCTCCCTGAACGTGAAGCTTCAGGAAAGAAAGGAGATCCTCTGCCGCAACCATTTTCTCTATGCGCTCGAGAAGGCGTTCCGAAGGTACCGTCCGGTTGGGGCATCCACCCGGCCCAAAACAGGTGTCGATCTGGTAGCCTTTGATTTCCTCGCTCATTTTTTGCAGGTGTCGTTTCTGTGCTGTTCGGACGTCTGCCAGTCTGACGATTTTTTTTCCTGTCTCCGCCACCTGTGTTTCAACCCGTGCCCGAACTTTTTTCCTGACGAAAAACGGCACTTTTTTTACCGCGTTTTCAGCATCTTTTGTCCATTCCACAGTATGCCTCCTGGAAAAACCTGACGGTTTCTTAGCTCTTGGTTCTTAGCTGTTAGCTCCTGGTTGTTGACCGACCAAGAACGAAGGGTTAAGCGCTAACATCCCAATGCTAAATTATTATCACATAGTGGTATGCAGTCATTGATTTAAGTCAAATATGTGATATACATGATACGTATATCATCGTATGAGATCTACAGGTGATTAAATTTTGACATCGTTCAAAGCGATACCTATTTTACTTGGATTATTTACAAATTCCACTGGAAAGGTGACTCAGACAATCCATGGCAGATAAGAACCCTATATGGAAACTTTTTGTGTCGATTCGGCTGACCGTCGTGCTGCTGTTGTCTCTGGCGGTGACATCCATCATTGGTACGCTTGTGCCACAAAATGCGAGTGCCGAGGCCTATTTTCATAAATACGGCGCATTTCTTTATCGTCTATTCGATATTCTCAATATTTTTGACATGTATCACTCCTGGTGGTTTCAACTGCTGCTGCTGTTGCTCATCTGCAACATCATTGCCTGTTCCATCGATCGGCTTGCCGGTACCTGGAAACTGATATTTCCAAAAGAAACCACATTTAAACCCTCGACGTTTCAAAAGCTGAAGAAAAAAGAAAATTTTACTGATTCAAGGCTGCCGGAAGAGCTGGAAACCGAATTCACCGCCGTTTTTACCAAGGCATTTGGTCACCCCAGGGTAGAAAAAACAGACCAGGGGTTTTCCTTGTTTGCAGAAAAATGGCGCTGGACCCGATTGGGTGTGTATATTGTTCATTCGAGTATTCTTTTTCTCATTGCCGGGGCCATGATCGGGTCGATGTTTGGGTTCGAGGGCTATGTGAACATTCCGGAAGGTGAGAGCGTTGACCACGTACAAATCAGGAATACCGGCCGGACCCAGCACCTTGGCTTTGAAATTCAGTGCAACGATTTTGAATTGAGCACCTATAAGAACGGTTCGCCAAAGGAATACCGTTCCAGCCTGACAATTCTTGAAAACGGAAAACCCGTTTTGACGAAGGATATTATTGTCAATGACCCGCTGCACTACAAAGGGATTAGCCTTTTCCAGTCTAGCTACGGGGAAGTATCACCGGAACACACCGAGGCACCATCGTTTTCTGCTGAAGATATCCAGCTTGCCTTTTTTGTGAATGCTTCGGGCATGGTTTACAAACGAACAGCCGAGATTGGAAAACCCCTGGAGATACCGGAGGGAATGGGAAAGTTCGTTGTCATGGATTTCAAGGAATCGGCTTTATTTATGGGCCAGAATATTGGAGCGGCTTTAGTTGGAATCCTGACGCCTGAGGGTGGTGAACCCGCGGAGGTTACCCTGCCGATCGAATTTCCTAATTTTGACAAAATGAGAAGAGGGGATGTGGTTATTTCGGTTGTCCATCAGCATGAAAAGCAATCCCACGAAAAGAATCCTGAAAAGAAGCGGTATTATACCGGGCTGCAGGTGGTCAAAGATCCTGGTGTATGGGTCGTTTACTCGGGGTTTATTGTTATGATAGCCGGTATCATCATAACCTTTTTTATGTCTCACCAGCGCCTTTGCGTTGATGTCAGCCGAAAAGGAAACAAAAGCCGGATCATGGTTGCGGGGATAGCCAACAAGAATAAATTAGGCATGGGGATAAAAGTGGAGAAGATCGCAAGGCTCCTGGGTAACCCCGAAAAATGAACCGCATAGAGCGACAAGGTCGCGTTCTGTAAAATCGTTTCATGATTTTATTTTGAGGTTGGATATGAACAGTTCTGAATTATTGTCTGTCGTAACATTTGGTTATGGGATCGCAGCGACACTGTATCTGGTTTCGTGGATATTTCAAAAACCGTTTCCCGCCCAACTTGCCAAATGGTCTGCCGTATTGACGGTTATCGGTAACCTGGCAGGGTTTTTCATGCGCTGGGCAGAGTCGTATCGTCTCGGTATTGGTCATGCGCCCTTGTCAAACATGTATGAGTCGCTGGTTTTTTTCGCTCTGACCATCGGTGTTCTCTACCTGTTTATCGAAATCCGTTATCGGAGCCCTTTAATAGGGGTTTTTGCGACACCCCTCGCTTTCCTGGCAATGGCCTATGCGTCCATGTCTCCCAATATCAGCGCTCGTATCCAGCCACTGGTCCCGGCTTTAAAAAGCAACTGGCTCATTGCACACGTGTTGACCTGCTTTTTTGGATATGCCGCATTTTCGATCGCGTTTGGCGTCAGCATCATGTACTTGTTAAAACAGCGGGAGCGTTCGGATGGAAAGGGGCTGCTGGCATATCTCCCCAAAATGAATATACTGGATGACCTGACACATCGCATGGTTCTGTTCGGGTTTCTGTTTCTCTCTGTGGGTATTATCACCGGGGCTGTTTGGGCTAACTCGGCCTGGGGGAGTTATTGGTCCTGGGATCCAAAGGAAACATGGTCTCTCATTACATGGTTTGTCTATGCAACCCTCCTACATGCCAGATTGATCCGGGGATGGTATGGCAAAAAGATCGCCTATCTTTCGATTATCGGATTTGTGGCCATGCTGTTTACCTATTTTGGTGTCAATTATCTGCCGGGGCTGCATAGCTACGGTTCCTTCTAGAAGCTATCTCAAAATTATCCTTTGGTCCAATATCCTATTATTGATTTAAGTCAATGCGCGTCAGGTATTGTTGATGTAGGTATTTTAGCCAAGTGGGTTTAAAGATGATTCAGACAACTCACATTTGGAGGGATAATGATTGAAATCCATCTATATGGTAAGTTAGGCAAGATGCTGGATGATGACTTTTCGAGAGAAGGTAATGTTTTACGGCTTTCTTCCGAACCCGGTGAAACCATAGCCTCGGTTTTTGAGCGCATAGGTATATCTGCGGAAGATGTCTACAGCCTTTTCCTGAATGCCAAACTGCTTGCTGCCCGCAGTAATATGGTACGATGGCTCGGATACCAGCAGGCCGGGCCAGATCCCTTGTCCTGGGATCTGAATGTACCGGTTTCTTCGGGTGATCGC
The DNA here is from genome assembly GCA_033791325.1 of Desulfobacterales bacterium. Taxonomy (GTDB): domain Bacteria; phylum Desulfobacterota; class Desulfobacteria; order Desulfobacterales; family B30-G6; genus B30-G6. The sequence continues at coordinate 3,898 of JASJGV010000528.1, forward strand.
ATCGGTCTATTCGGGCGCGATATGGCTGCGTTGGTTGTATAGCTATAAGCAGTAAGCGTTAAGCTCTAGGCGATAAGCAGCTTATGGCTTACCGCTTAGAGCTTGCTTTCTGAATCCTTGAACCCTTCCCCGGCAAGTTGTTTTGCAAAGGTTTCCGGATCGTCTGTGGGTGCCTGGCAGGTTTTGTTTTCACATACATAGGCGGTGGGCTTACCATTCACGGCAGCTTTATGTTTCATTAGGGGAATGACCTGTACCTGGGTATCCAAATCTTTACCCTCGGTGGCCACAGCGATGATACGGCCTGGTAAATACTGCTGTCTGATTTTACCAAGGAGTTTATTTGATGTTCCATTTTTCCCCTCTGGTTTGATGATGACAATTTCCCTTGGCGGCACCAGAAAATTGTCGAGTGCCAACTGGAATTCGGGCATGGCGGTGGGATTGGTGGACAGTGTTCCGGAGAAGGCTTTCAGAGCCTTTTCAGCCCGGGCAAGGTAGTCGATGTTTGATGTAAAAGCCCCCAGTCGCAGCAGATTCATCGTGGCGATGGCGTTACCGGAGGGCAGGGCACCGTCATGCTTTGGCTTCTCCCTGGCGATCAGGATTTCATGGTCGATGCTTGTCATGAAAAAACCACCATTTTCTGGATCCTCAAAATTCCGTGCAAGAATTTTTTCCAATTCCACGGCCTGTTTCAACCAGTGAATGTCGTGGCTTGCTTCATACAGGTCGATCATACCGGCAGTCAGGAAAGCATAGTCATTCAGATAGCCATTATGTTTTGCGACATCGTCCATGTAACTCCGCTGCAGCCTCCCCCGGGTATGGAGATGATCTATAACAAATGTTGCGGCACGGGCGGCGCTTTCCATAAATTTGGGTTCATCAAGAACGAAGCCGGCTCTGGCAAATGCCGATATCATCAAACCGTTCCAGGCTGTGAGGATTTTTTCGTCCCTCAAAGGATGTGGGCGGCGTTCGCGCTCATCCCGCAGTATTTCGAGTGCTTTTGCAACTTGTGTACGCAGGTACTGCTCTTCCAGGTGTAATCGCCCAGCCAGGTCTGATACGGGCTCAGGTGTGTTGAGGATGTGCCGCCCCTCGAAATTCGGGAACGAACCAACGGCATGGGTTTCCTTTATCAGGTCGGCAAGTTCCGGGCCTAGCAGTTTCTCGATTTCCTGTGGTGTCCAGGTAAAAAAATATCCTTCCTCCCTGTGCCCCCCGGGAGTCAAACTGTCCGCATCTGTTGCGGAGAAAAAAGCGCCGTCCGGTGAAGTCATATCCCGTTGAACATAGTTGAGAACTTCCTCCACCACACGCCTGTATTCTGGGTTTCCCGTCAATTGATACCCTTCCAGATAATCCAAGACCAGCAAGGCGTTATCGTAGAGCATTTTCTCAAAGTGGGGCACCAGCCATTTTTCATCCGTTGCATAACGATGAAATCCACCGCCCACATGGTCATAAAGCCCGCCTGCGGCCATTTTATCCAATGTCTGCGTGGCCATATTCAGTGCCTCGGAATCTTTAAAACGCTGGGAATAACGAAAAAGGAAACGGATCGGCAGGGAACTCGGAAATTTCGGCGCACCTTTGAGACCTCCGTTAACACTGTCGAAACGGCTACGATATGATTGAAATGACTTCTGCATAATGTCATTTCCAGGGAAATGTGTCACGGCATCCGGCGCCAGCATCTGGTTGACCACATCCGTCAATTGCTGGCTGGTCTGGCTTACCAGGTCCTTGCGGTCATGGTAGCTCTCTTTTATTTTTTTCAGCAAGTTCAGAACACCGACACCGGCACCACGATCACCATCACGGGCAGGATAATACGTGCCGCCGTAAAAAGGTTTCCTGTCAGGGGTCAACCAGACGGTCATGGGCCACCCACCCCTGCCTGTGAGCGCTTGGACTGCCGCCATGTAAATGGCATCCACATCGGGTCTTTCTTCCCGGTCCACCTTGATGGCGATATAATTTTCGTTGATATAGCGGGCGATTTCCTGGTCCTCAAATGATTCTTCTTCCATGACGTGGCACCAATGACAGGTGGAGTAACCCACGGACAGCAGAACCGGGCGATTAAAGGCCGCTGCAGTCTGAAATGCCTCGTCGCCCCATGGGTACCAGTCAACAGGGTTGTGCGCGTGCTGTAGAAGATACGGGCTGGATTCCAGGAACAGCCGGTTGGTATATGTTGCCCAGCCATCAGGATTCAGGTGTTTTGTGCGGGGAGTATATGATGAGTCTTTTGTCTGTCTCATTTCTGAGTATTGATCCACAAGATTCATTTTTAACCCTTCTGTACCTGGTAAGGCTGTGAATGACGAGTGATACTCCGGCAAAGGTTCTTGGGTATTTGTATCCAGATTTTCAGGGGAACATGCTGCTATGGATACAAAAACGAAGAATCCGGTAATCTGGACGGACAATGCGGCCGTGAGGGTCATCAGCACTTGCCTAAGTTGTTTATAGGGAATGGTGTTTAATCAGGTCTTTGAGTTGACGCCTCTGCCGGAAGGTCACTCCTTTAAAATGGAGACTCAATCGTCTGATTTTATTGTTTGGAAGCATCGATTCTCCCACATTTGTATCCGATGCCACCTTGAATCGGATAGGCTCAACCGTGTGACAGCTCCCAGCCTGGAGTTTTAAATATCGGGATCCTTTTCCAATGGCATGGCCGTTTTCATTATAATAAAAGGATAAGCCACTCAGACTGATATCGTCGATCTGATTTTTTCGAAACGATTTCTCCAGCTTGACATAGACGTCTTCTTTGGTTTTGTACCGTTTGCTTTTTCGCAGGCCTATGGACAGGATTCGCTTAAAAATTCTCTTCATCAATACTTCTTTCTGCTTGTGAGCATTCTGGCATTTGAAAAAAATAAGGAAACCCCTGGAGCCGGGGGATCATTCAGAAAAAAATTATGACAACAGATTTAAATAAAAATGCAACTGACATAGTAAATATTATGTACCACAATGTGGTTTGTCAATATTGGAAAAAGGAATTACTTGGCACCGTGACGGGGCAGAGAGGAGAAATCGAAGAGCTGAATATTCTTGTCGAGAATGTTGTTATTCCGTTTGATCTGAAGGGGATAGGTATTTCCGGTATCCGTGGTGAAAAGTCCCCATCTCAAATCAGCCAGGGACTGTATGGTAACGTGGTTGAACAGGGTAATAATATCGCCTTTTTCCAGGCCGGACTTTTGGGCAGGGCTATTATCCACAACACTCTTAATCAGGAGTCCGGTATCATTCTCCTCCACGGCAACACCCAGTTTTGGTGATCGGGTCCCTTCAATTCTGGTGGTTTTCAGCACATAATCCGCGATCCCGCTTTCGATGGTTTCGTCCTGCAGTATGACGGCGGAAGATGCCATTGTGCGTCGCCGCAGACGTTTCGGAATCCCATATCGATACCGCAGGTGGCCATTTCCTGCCAGAACAATCAGTTTTCGGCCGGGGGCTTTCTGGAGGAACTGGTGGGCTGTTTCGGCCATTGTCTCATCCCACAAAACTTGCGCCTGATAAAAATAATTGAAATCCTTGAGAGCTTCCTGGCCGTTGTGCAGGTCAAAAACCGCCCTCAGGTCACGGGTATAAAGGTTGTCGGAAAAATCAAGACTTTCAGGAATGAGGTCTTTGTCTGCGGGGTCAAGCATGTCGAGCCCGGATCGGGACACCTGCCGGGTGATTTTCTCAGGTAAATTTAGGGCTATGAGAGGGATGTGATTCTTTTTAATGAAATCGACGATGGGTTTGTAGAGATGGTAATTGTACCCCCATTCTTCAAAATAGCGGGTCTGCTTGAGGAATGTCTGTTCATCGATTTTATCCAAGAGATAGGCATCGATTACGCCCTGAAAGGGTTTCTTGAACATTTCCATGCCGACACCGAAATCAGATCCAGCTTTGTGAAACTGCTGAATGATGTGAAGCTGGTTTATATGATGCTCGAACCGATTATGTTGCTCCCCGACAAAGATGACACGCTTTTCCAGCAAATCCGGAATGATCCTGTCAAGGGTAGGCATTTGATCCGGAACAACGGCCACGGGGGATGTTCGTTCGAATATGAGGATGCCGTTTTCAGCATCGGCAATTTCTTTGCGGATGTTGCGGCCCTGGTTGAATGCCAGATCCGAATATGGACCGTAATGGCGCAGCTTTTGTTGTATGGCTTTTGCTTCAGCCTTGTTTGCAACATCAGCCAAGAGAATCCGTTGCGCTGGATGGAATGGATTTTTTAATATTCTAAGGCGAACGCCCGCTGTCGGCTTATCCATCT
>JASJGV010000529.1:0-7470 GCA_033791325.1 Desulfobacterales bacterium
CTGCATTTATTTTGAAATGACTTTTTTTGATGGGGAGGGGCTTAAGCCGTATGGCAGAAACGATCTCTTCGAAGTTCGAGATCCTTGATAACAGCAGACCTGAAGCCCTTACAACCGCTGTTTGCAAGAAGTCTTTCCCGGTATTGTTGTATATCGATAGTCTCAAGACGCATTTGAACCGTTTTAAACAACCGCGGAATCAATTCTCCCGGAGCCTGTATGTGATGGAGACCGCCGCTGTAGGCCATCAGGATTCTGCCACTGGGGATTTTTTGAATGAGATCTGCGATACCACCCCGAACCGTCATGGGCTTACCATTCTTGTCGAGACCGCCCCGACGCATCATACGACCTTCCGGCATAATGATGACCATCGAATCCGAATGGACATGATTTAGCAGATTCAACCAGGTTCGGTCTTTCATTCTCGAGATGGGAACAACATTTCCGGCAACCAGGTTGAAAAAGTTTCCCATCACAGGGCGCTGAAGTGCCTTGTCTGCCACCGGCATCAAACCATTTGACGCTATCCGTTTCAGAAATCCGTTTGGGAACCATCCGACAAAAACAGGTTCGAAAAGACTTGTATGATTCAGAAATGCCACGAGGCGGATATTCTCCCAGGACTGATCCAGTGATTCACCTATCCAGGAAATATCAAATCGGTAAAAGAAACGACTCAGTGTCTTGACAGATCGAAGAAGCCCGTATACTAATTTTTCACGCTTCATCCTGACGCCTCTAAGTTTCATGATCGTCTTTCTACAGAAGCCATCTAAAAGATGTCCTTGAACCAAAAAACGTAAGTATATTTTTAAAAAAGCGTCTTTGAAAAGTACAGAACAGCTTTCGATTTTACAAAAGTTTTACAATTGGGTATAATACGAAATCATTAAACAATTTCCTGGGGTATTGAACATGAACCGTACGAAATGGCTGATCCACCCTGTTTTCATACTGGTCTTCTCGATTCTGGCACTTGTAACATCTCTTTCCCTCTATATTTACTGGTATATTGAAATCAGCAGTGGCCTCAAGTTGATTGTCGAGCGCTTCAACCTCGATACGGGGCAATTTCTCACCTCCCAGACATGGTTCGTTATCATGGTTCTCACGGTACTTGTCGGTGTCATTATCATGGGAATTTTTATCATCTTCGTCTATAACCTGAAAAACCTGCGGCTGTACCGGCTGCAACACAACTTCATCAACAACTTTACCCACGAACTGAAAACACCGGTTACATCCCTGAAACTCTACCTTGAGACATTTCTGAAACACGAGCTCTCCCGGGAAAATCAGTTAAAGTACATACAATACATGCTCAGTGATGTAGGGCGTCTTTCCGAAGATATCAACCGCATCCTGAATCTGGCCCAGATCGAAAGCAAAAACTACACAGGTGAATATGTCTTCCAGAGTCTGCCGGAGACCATCGAAAAGTTCTATCAGAACAACGCACATCTATTCAGGAATTGTGCTGTTCAGATTCACTTCCCCGAAAAGGAGCCCTATTTCTATCGTTTTATTCTCCCGATGTTTGAAATGCTATTAATGAATCTTTTTACGAATGCCATTAAGTACAACAATTCGGCCATTCCGAGGATCGACATTACATTTGAAAAACAGCAGAAGAAACTCATTATCCGATTCAAAGATAATGGTATTGGCATCGACAAGTCAGAAACAAAGAAAATTTTCAAAAAGTTCTATCAAGTAGGACACGCAGATGATATGTCGGCAAAGGGTAGTGGCCTTGGGCTCTTCCTGGTGGATCAAATAGCGAAAACCCATAAGTGGAAAATGACAGCGGAAAGTGCCGGCCCCGGCAAGGGCGCCATTTTTAATCTGATACTTCCTTTGAGGAGTTGACCAGCATGGAACCGAATGTAAAAAAACGTGTCCTCGTTATAGAAGATGACAACCATATTGCCGAGGGCCTCAATCTGAACCTGTCATTACAGGGTTACGAAGTCGGTATTGCCATGAACGGTGTAGCCGGTCTTCAAATGTGGCGAGAGTGGCGACCTGACCTGATCGTCCTTGATATCATGCTTCCCGGAATTGACGGTCTCTCCATTCTGCGCAATATCCGCCTTGAAGATGAAAAGATTCCGATTTTAATCCTATCGGCCAAAGCAGAGACCGATTACAAGGTCAAAGGTCTCGCTTATGGCGTTGACGACTACCTCACCAAACCTTTCAGTCTGGAAGAGTTTCTGCTGCGTGTGGATCGGCTCCTTAAAAGAGCTCCCTGGAGTAATTCAAGTGATGTATTCGCAAACGGGTTTTCTGAAAAGGAAACAAATTTTTTTACCTTCGGTGACAATCAGGTCGATTTTAAAACCATGACAGCGACCGGCAAAGCAGGAAAGGTTCGTTTGACAGAGCAGGAAGCCAGGCTTTTAAAACTATTTCTTACCAACCCGGGGAAACCGCTCTCACGTGACAAACTACTTCAGATCGGATGGGGGTATACCAAAGGGACCACCACGCGAACTGTGGATAATTTTATTGTTCGATTCAGACAATATTTTGAAGACAATCCCAAGACTCCGTCTTACTTTATCAGTATCAGATCGATTGGTTATGTTTTCTATGTCGACCCTGTACCCGACAAAGAGAAGTAAATACGGGGGTTTAAAGGATCCGGTACTGGGTTACCCCGTATAAGGTGCTTTATCATTAAGTATAAGCGTTAGAGAATTCAGGAGACAGAAGCCAGAATACTTTCTCGGACTCATTCCGGCATAGCCGAATAACCCTGGCCTGACCCAAGGGATCAGGTTTTTAACAATGACAAAAAGGCCCCAGCATGCTTGAATATATCTCCCACAAAGCGATGGCATTTGAAAACAATGCTTTCAAAGAAAAAGACCAGGAGTTAATCCTTGAAGAGCCCCTGTCCATGCGCATTGATGGTAATCCGTATGCGGTTGTCATGCGCACACCCGGGCATGAGATCAACCATGCGGCGGGTTTTTTTCTGTCCGAGGGGCTGGTTAATCATAAAGATAATTTTGCCACTATCGGATACTGCACCGAAGAAGGCGTCAACGTGGTGACCGCCACACTCCAGCCGGATCGCAAAAGAGTCGTAAAAGGTCTTCTGGAAAGACGGGGGTTCGTCAGTCAAACCAGCTGTGGTATCTGCGGCAAGGAGTTGATAAAGGACATATATCAAATTGTAACGCCGGTAACCAACCGCCTGAAGATGTCCATAGCAGACGTTGGCTTGTGCTTTGCAAAACTTGTGGATCAGCAGTCGCTATACAAGACAACCCGGGGGGCCCATGCGGCCATGATCCTCGATAACTGCTTGAATCCCATATCCTTTGCAGAGGATGTGGGGAGACACAACGCACTCGACAAAGCCATCGGCAGCGTTTTTATGGAGACGCGACTGCACGACGCCGGTCTGGCTGTAATGTCCTCACGCATCAGCTACGAACTCGTTCAAAAAGCGGCCAGGGCGGGGATCGAGATGATTGTCGCGCTCTCCCGCCCAACAGCGCTCGCCGTAGAGCTTGCGTCACGACTGAACATGACACTGGCATGCCTCGACAAAAGTGATGCTGTAATGGTTTTCTGCGGTAAAAACCGATTTCAATAAAACCCTTTCTCTCAATTGGGACAAGGCCCTTGACACAGGCTACCACTTTGTTACATAATTATGACTCTGGTTCTCGATTGTATATCGTGCGACAGTGTCGCTATGAAGACCGGTTTATCGGACGCTAAATAATATCTATCTCAAACAATGGTGACAACTCTATGGACAGTGCTGAATTCTCTTTGTTTCGGAAAAAGCTGAAAAAAACGCAAAAAGAACTTGCCCAACTGCTGGGAACGTCACTCAAGGCCATTCACAGTTACGAGCAGGGCTGGAGAACAATGCCTCCTCATGTCGAAAGACAACTGTTTTATCTGGTATCGAAAAAAAGAGGCCTGCTGGACCATCAAAAAAACTGCTGGACTATCAAAAAATGTCCGCCGGAAACTCGCAAAGCCTGCCCTTCCTGGGAGTTTCAGTCAGGTGACATGTGTTGGTTCACCTGTGGCACCCTTTGTGCCAGTGAGGTTCAGGAAAACTGGGCTCAGAAAATGCTTCTTTGCCGGTCCTGCAAAGTTCTTGCACCTATCCTTGATGCGGTTAAAACCTGATTGAAAACCAATCCCGACATGAAAATCGAATCCATCGCCGTCAGCAAGAAAAAAGGAACCCGCAAAACACCGGTTTCAACCGTTCGATTGAAGGAAGGCCACGGCATCCAGGGAGATGCGCATGCCGGCCCCTGGCACCGCCAGGTAAGCCTTCTGGCTATGGAAGATATTCATGGCATGCAGGCGAAAGGAATCGATGTTGGTTTTGGTGATTTTGCTGAAAACATCGCTACCAGTGGTATTGATTTGCCCGGTTTACCCATTGGAAGCCGTCTCCGGATAGGGGATACGGTACTCCTTGAAATCACCCAGATCGGTAAAGAGTGTCACAACAAGTGTGCCATCTACTACCAGGCCGGTGACTGTATTATGCCGAAAAGAGGCATTTTTGCCCGAGTGATAACGGGTGGCGAAATATCCTGCAACGATGACATTCAGATTATGAGCTAAATAGATGTTGATAGACAATTTTTTAAGCCGGGGGCAAAAATTTCTGGGATGTCAATACCCCATCATGTGCGGTGCCATGACCTGGATCAGTGATTACAAGCTCGTGGGAGATATCGGGAATGTCGGGGGTTTTGGATTTTTAGCCGGTGGCAATACGCCCGTGGACATTCTTGAAAAAGAGATCATCGCTGTCCGGGAGTATTCAGACAATCCGTTTGGTATCAACCTTATAACTGTTTCACCGATTTACAAGGATCAGCTGGAGATGGTTTGCGACATGAAATGCGATATCATCATGTTTGCAGGCTCAATTCCAAGAGAGTCGGAAATCCGGAAAGCCCAGAACGCCGGTGCCAAGATCATCTGTTTTGCCCCCACGGCGCCCCTGGCCATGCGGCTCATAAAGATGGGAACGAACGCGTTGATGCTGGAGGGATCCGAAGCAGGGGGCCACATCGGTCCTGTCAGCCTCTCCGTACTGCTGCAGGAAGTTCTCTTTACAATCGAGTCCGTACCCATTTTTGTCGCCGGGGGTATTGCAACAGGCCGTATGATGGCCCACCTGCTCATGATGGGGGCCGCCGGCATTCAGATGGGAACCCGGTTTGTCATGTCTGATGAGTGTAAGGCTCACCCGGATTTCAAAGAAACATTCAGAAAAGCCAAAGCCAAAGATGCTGTGGCAACCCCACAGTTAGACAGCCGCCTGCCCGTCATCCCCGTAAGAGCACTGAAAAACAAGGGGACCACACAGTTCGGTAAACTTCAACTCGAGGTCATGAAAAAACTGAACAGCGGCACCATCGACCCGCAGCAGGCACAGTTTGAAGTTGAAAACTTCTGGGCCGGTGCGCTCCGGGAGGCAGCCATAGAAGGAAAGGTTCGTTCAGGGTCGTTGATGGCCGGACAATCGGTAGGCCTGGCGGACAAGGTTATGCCCATCAGGGACATTATTGCCGAACTCGTTGAGGATGCGGAAACCGAACTCCAAAGGCTGCATGAGGTGTTCAACACTTCATGCATTTGACGCAATATTTACTTATCCCCTCCTATCCAGTCTATGTGACAATCTCTTGCTCAAGCCCTTTGTATTGATTATTTTTTTAGCGAAGGTGGTATGAGTTGTTCGAGCCGCCGGCAGACATCTTGGATGGTACTGTCATTTTTTGCAAAACAGAACCTGACCTGGTCCCTGCCCATTGCCGGGGAGTGATAAAAGGCGGTTCCCGGAACGGTCGCAATTCCTGTGATGTCCAGCAGTTTCAAGCTGAAACTGTCGGCACCCGCTTCATTGTGTCGATCCATCAAAGCAGCTGTTTGGGCCATGATGTAATAAGCCCCTTTGGGCGCTTCGATATTGAATCCGACGGCTTTCAATACCGTGCAGACCCGGTTCCGTGCATTTTCGTATCGCTTCTGGAGTGCAGTGTAGTATTCCCCGGGCATATTGAGTGCACAGACACCCGCTTTTTGGAATGGTGTGGGCGCCCCCACGGTCAGAAAGTCATGCACCTTGCGAATACGACTGGTGATGTCAGCGTTGGCAATCGCCCACCCCACGCGCCATCCCGTAACGGAATAGGTCTTGGACAGGGAGTTGATGGTCACGGTTCTTTGGGCCATGCTCTCCAGAGATGCCATGGAGATGTGTGTCTCCTGGTCGTACAGAATGTGTTCGTAAATCTCGTCTGTGATGGCCAGAGCATCCCATTGAATACAGAGACGACCGATCTCCTCTAATTCCTTGCGGGAAAAGACTTTCCCCGTGGGGTTGTTGGGAGTGTTGATAATAATGGCTTTGGTGTTCTCGTTGAATGCGGCAGCCAGTTCTGTTGAATCATAGGACCAGTCAGGGTACCTCAGTGTCACATAGCGCGGTATAGCGCCCGAGAGGATGGCGTCCGGTCCGTAATTCTCATAGAAAGGTTCAAAAATGATGACCTCATCCCCCGGATTCACCAGGGCCTTGAGCGTAGCGATCATGGCCTCGGTGGCGCCGCAGGTTACGGTCACCTCGGTGTGAGGATCACAGTCAATCCGGTTATACTGAAAGGCTTTGGTCGTGATGGCTTCTCTCAGGTCAGCCTCGCCGAATGTGACGGCATACTGGTTCCACCCCTGGTGGATGGCCTCAATGGCTGCCTGACGGATTTCAGCCGGTGGATCGAAATCCGGGAAGCCCTGGGCCAGGTTGACCCCACCCCTGGCATTGCTGATACGCGTCATTTCCCGGATGACGGATTCGGTGAATCTGGTGGTGATCTCGGATAACGGTTTCATGGCTTATCGTATTCCCTTTCGTCCGCTTGAGAAATACAACGATTCATGGAAAAAAGAAAGCCATGGATCAAAAAACATGAATAGAGGTCTTGTTTCATCATCAATAGTGACAACCTGCCCATCCTGTCAAAACAACAAGCCTGATTTATGGTTGACTTAAAGTTATGGCATAGCGTATTGCTCAACGCTCATTATCACCAGGAAAAATGAATGATCCATATAAACAAAAATAAAACCAAGCCCAGGATATTTTATGGCTGGTATATCGTAATGATTGCCTTTATGGCCAATTTCATGTCGGTAGGTACCGGTTTCTACCTCATGAATGCATTCATGGAACCCCTGATTGACGCCCATGGATGGACCCGCACCGACATCAGTCTGGCACCTGGATATGGTGTGGTTTGCGGTCTTCTGGCCCAGATGGTCTTCGGCAGCATCGTCAACCGTGTGGGTGTCCGCCTCCTCATGCTGATGGGCTCCATCGTTTCCGGTCTTTCCTTTTTCATGCTCATCCGATCGGAAACACTGGGACAGTTTTATTTCTATTTTATTATGCTGTTTGTGAGCAATGCC
>JASJGV010000530.1:0-9023 GCA_033791325.1 Desulfobacterales bacterium
CCAAAAACAGCGATGGAATGTGGTTTCAAAAGACGCTCAAATGACATGTGTCGATCTCCCTGGACAACCTGACGGTTGTCGGCTGTTAGCTCTTGGCTCTTAGCCCTTGGCTGAACTTAAAACCTAACACCTAAAACTTAAAACGGTCTATTTCCCCTGGAGTCCTTCTTGTAGGGATGATCCATCTCTTATTAAACTGGCTTTTCGTCGATGGTGGAACGAATTCTTGCTATATGTGTGGGCCGCGTACCACAGCACCCTCCCACAACAGTGGCGCCGGTTTTGAGCCACTCCTTTGCGTGTACGGCATAGCTCTCCGGATCAAGATCCGACCGAAGACTCAATGAGCCATCAGAGTCTTTTTCTCCATCAAGTTCCCAATCCTGTGGAATGGGGGTAAATGTGTTTGCATAACCGCCGATCCATTCGATATCGGTCGCCACCAGACGGGGCATGGCACGGGAAACACTTTCCGGCGCACAGCAGTTCACCAGCAGACCATGAACAGGTAAGCCCTGGAGCGCCTGTACGGCATCCGAAATGGATTCACCACTTCTCAGGTTGCCCGACTGGTCCTCGTGCAGTGTCCAGGCTACCCAGACCGGTCTGCCGGTGTCACAGGCAGCTTTGGCCGCAGCGCGTCCTTCTGCGGCACTGGACATGGTTTCACACAACAGCAGGTCCACGTGAGGGGCCAGAAGTTCCGCCTGCTCCCCATAAAGTGTCTCGATTTTGTCGCTGGAACCCACAAGATCGGGACGAAAACTTCCCCCCAGAGGGGGTAGTGAACCGGCAATCATCACCTCCCGTGACGACTGATCCCGTGCTTGTTTAGCCAGTTCACAGGCAAACGTGTTGAGCGCTGCAAAACGGCCTTCAATTCCCTCTTTTGCAAGGTCACTGCGGATAATGCCATAGGTGTTAGCCGTGATGATATCGGCCCCGGCTGCAATGTAATCCAAATGGATCTGGCGCACCACCGCAGGATCGGTCAACAGGGCCCCTGTAGACCAAATGGTGTCTGGAACAGCCACACCCCTGAACCGCAATTCGCGTCCCAAGCCGCCGTCAAGCAGAACCGGCTTATCTGGAAATTGTAATGATCCCAAGGTTCATCTCCTAAATACTGCACACTCTCTTGCTGGCTAAATTGAAATCCTAAGCGATGGCTACTTCCGGCGATCATCCCTCACTCGTTTGGCCTTGTGGGTGGCACGGGCGATGGATTTCGCAGGCAATATGGTAACACGGGGTTTAATGCCGACGATTTTTTTACACTCGTTTTGAATACTGCTCACAAGCTCGCTTTCGTCACCCTTGAAGTTGTCCTGTTTTTCAACTTCCACGGTCAGCACAGACATGTGTTTTTCCTCGGTGATCACGCAAACATATTCACCCGTCAGTTTGGTGTTGTTTCTCACGATGGTTTCAATATCACTGGGAAACACATTGACACCCTTGATAATCATCATGTCGTCGAGACGCCCGTGAATGCCATCTAAACGCAAATGGGTGCGACCACAACGACATTTCTCCGTTGTATAGGATACGATATCACCGGTGCGGAAACGAATCAGAGGACGTGCTTCCTTTTTAAGGGACGTCAGGATCATTTCTCCACGCTCGCCCTCTGGGACTTCCTCGTTGGTTTTGGGATCGACGACTTCTACCAGGATGTGATCTTCAGCCCAGTGCAAACCCTCTTTGGCTTCGCACATAGCAGCACAAGCGCCGAAAATATCGGACAACCCGTAATAATCGTATACGTCAGCGTTCCATAAGGCCTCAATGCTTTGTCGGGTTTCGGGTATGGATCCGCCAGGTTCACCAGCAACAAAGATCTTGTTGATGGAAAGATCCGCCACATTGATACCCGCTTCCTGGGCTGTTTCCCCCAGATACCAGGCGTACGAGGGGGTCGTCCAGGTGACGGTGGGCTTCCATGTCTGGAAAATCGACAACAGGCGTTCAGAGGGGATGGTGCCGGCCCAAATAGTCAGGGCGCCAAGTTTCATGGCTCCTATCACGTCGGGCCCGCCCACGAACAGGGTAAAATTAAGGGCATGACAATACCGGTCCGTGGGGCGCATACCCGAAGACCAGAAGAGACGCGCCTCGCAATCTTGAAAAGCTTCAAAGTCTCCGGCTGTAAACGGGGATGCAGTGGGAACACCTGTTGAACCACTAGATGCGCTCAGAAAAACAAATTCCTCTTCGGATGCACATATCAGGTCACCGAAATCCGGATAGAGTTCCTGCTGAGTGCGCAACACTTTTTTGTCAATCGTTGGAAATTTCTTAATATCCTCGATATGTTCCAAATGGAACGGCGTGACACCGGCTTTCTGAAAAATCTTTTTGTAATACGGCGATTTATGGTAGACTAATTCAATATTTTTCTTCAATAAATCGAGTTGATAGGCTTTGAGCTTTTCCCGAGGTAATGTCTCAAGTTCCTCATCCCAATAGGTGCGATTTCCCATCATTTTGATTCCCCTTTCTTTATTGAGATGGGTTCTACTTTTTTGCCCCTTTCTCCAATTCTTCGATCTTCTCTTCGATATTGATAATCTTCCTGGCATATTCAGCATATTCTTCCATGGGTGTCGTAAATCTCACCACCAGTTTGGCACCATCCGGTGACCCACCGCCATGCATGCAGCCTGGAACCCCGGCGCCAATGCTCAGCCATTCGGACAGACGTGCCGCTTTGAAACGCGACTCTGCTGAACAATCACCTGCCTTTATGCATTTTTTAAGAAATGGACCATATTCCGGATGAGAAACATCCGCATATGAGGGCATACAACCGGTTTCAACAATGCCGCCACCGATCTCCTGAGTCAGACGCTTGACCTCGTAGGGAAGTGTCGCCACCATCACCTTGTTGGTATGTGCTGTATGCGGATCTGCAAAAAAGGAACCTGAATCATGCTGGAAACCCAGGGCGCAGGCGCCAGCGCCCAGTCCAAAGGTGATGGTGTTGTTGATACTCATATCCACCAGCTTGCCCATGAATGTTTTGACCTTTAAACCGTTGGCTCGTGCCATCAGAACCGACGCCCCGATCATGACATCACCTTGCCCGGTGACACATCCGCCGATACAGGCCCGGTAGTTGGAAGTAAAATACTGGATCACCTTGCCTGAATATTTAGCTTCCCGGCACATGAACACACGCTCGTTGGGTACAAAGACGTCATCAAAAAGCAACCATCCCTGGGTAATACCCGTATCCGGCACTTCCACGTCCGAAGTTTCTTCAAATTCACGTTTGTCACTGGGATGCCTTGCTTCCACGATGGTCAAGCCCTCGATGTCCCGCGGTACCACGCAAGCCAGGGCATAATCTTTGTCCGGTTCCTTATAGCCACTGCCCGGCAATAGAAATATCTCCTGAGCCGCTGCCGTACCGCAAATCATCACCTTGGCCCCTCGAATGACGATACCGTCTTCACGAACCTCTTTTACGTGCAGGTTGGTGTCTGGATCAGCCTGCTGAGAAGGTGTCTTGCTGCGGTCACCCTTGGCATCGGTCAATGCACCCGCCACCGTCAGTCCTTCTTTCTCTGCGTTTAAAATCCAGTTTTTCAAACGCGTTTTGTAATCGGTCCCGTATTCCTTATCCATATCTTCGGTGACGGCCCACATGACGTTCATGGCATTCCAGCCCACACAGACCGCACCCGTACAACTGCCTGTACGGCGGTAATTCTGGCGTTTGAACTTCATGTTGCTTATCAGTGCCCCCTCATCCTGCATCATGGAATTCCAGCGCAGTATCTTTTCACCCGTAAAAATCGATTGGGTGGTGTACATCTTTTCCAAATCAGGATCGTTGGCCGCATCGAAACATCGGGCGTGGCTTTCAACGGTCCGCTTTGTGGCCGGATGGGTGGCGACGTCTTCGATCAACTCCCCAAATTTATATATATTCGGCCTCAGTTTTCTAAGCGCTGCAAGATAGTCGTCACGTGTTTTAATTGCCATCTTTCATCTCCTTTTCATTCACTGGCAGCTGACCTGCTGTTTTTTATATTGTCTTATCTTTTCTAACAACACCGCCACAAACGCCTGGCAGTCATCGACAATTCCAACATCCACCTGATCGAAGACCGGTGATTTTTTATCGCTGTTTATTGCAATCATCACCTTTGCACCGGCAACACCGACCATGTGCTGCTGTTCACCTGACAGCCCGATGCCGAGGTAGGTATCCGGGCTAACCATCTTACCACTCTGGCCGATCATGGTTTCCAGCTCCGCCCAACCCTCATCCACGGCCGGCCGGGTGCACCCCAGCCCCGCGTTCAACACCGTGGCCAGTTCGGCGATCTGTTTCCAGCCATTGAGATCTCCGGCCCCGGCCCCTCCCGCAAGAACACATGAGGCTGTGTCCAGTGGAATCCCGGCCGGCTCTTCCATCACGACTTCCAGGGTTTGGACCCGCCTGGAGGACAGAAATGGACCCTGGATTGACACGACATCACCCCTGCGTCCCTCGTCCGGAGGTGGATCGGAAAATACGCCCTGAGCAACCGTGGCCATCTGGGGTCTTTTGTCCGGGCAGACAATGGTGATCTCACCGCCATAGGCCGGTATTTTCTGTTCGAGGAGGAGCTCCTGGTTGATGCCCAGATCGATACAGTGGGCTGTCAGGCCGGTTTTGAGTCGAGCCGCTACCAGGGGTGCAAGCTCCCGGCCTGTGGAAGTAGACCCCACAAGCATGATCTGGGGCTTATGTTCTTTTGCCAGCTTGACAATCAGGTCCGTGTATATCTCCGGGTGATAAGTGGCCAGCTCCGGGTCGTTGCCCATATAAATTCGATCCGCCCCGGCTGCAATCAGTTTTTCTGAATGGGTCTGAACCCCATCGCCCAGCAGCACAACTTCCACCGAGGTTTCCAAAACATCGGCAAGTATACGTGCCTGCCCAACGAGCTGTGAGGTAACCGCTAAAAGATTGCAATTTTCCTGGTCGGCAAGGACCCATATCGGATTATTATCCTTCTTCATTGTGTTCAAGCACCCTATAGTACCCCCCCTTCTACCAGCTTCTGTATAAGCAGTTCTGCTTTTTCCTCCCGGGTTCCTTCCAGAAATTCGACCTTGCGTGTATTTTCGACGGCGCACATTTCCGTCACGATGGTGGGAGATCCCTTGATGCCGACCTTTTCGGCCGGCACACCGAGATCCTTCAGGCTCCATTGCGTGATCACTTTTTTTCTGGCCTTGATGATCCCGGAAAAACTCAGGGCTCTGGGGGTGTTCAGATCACGTGTTACCGTAAGCAATGCAGGCAACCTGACCCGCATGCGCCTGTACCCATTTTCCCGTGCCGCCTTCACTTCCCAGGATTCACCATCTAACATGCTGATTTCCTGGGCCATGGTCACCACCGGCAGATCCAACATAATGGCCATTTCCGGGCCCACCCATTCGGTAGCCCCGTCACTGCTGGCCATCCCGCATAGCACGACATCTACAGCACCTATTTTCTGAACCCCCGTGGCCAGTGTGTACGCCGTGGCATAGGCATCAGCACCACCAAAACACGGATCGGAAAGCAGAATGCCCTCATCGGCGCCCAGGGCCATGCACTCTTTTAGGATACTACCCGCTTCAGGAGGCCCCATACTCAGTACACAGACGTGGGCCTCCGTCTCAGCCTTGATCTGGAGCGCCGCTTCCAGCGCATGCTTATCCAGCGGGTTTAAGACCATCGACACATCACATCGCAGTAAGGTTTTGGTAACCGGATCGATTTTCAGGTTACAGGCCTCCTTGGGATCCGGCACGGCCTTGACACAAACAACGATTTTAAACATTTAATACCTTCACAGGTGGCGGATTTAGATCAGAATTACGACATGGCCCAACGGCCGATGATCACTTTCATTATATCCGACGTCCCGGCCGAGGGCCCCAGCACAGCAGCATCCCGCCAGAAACGCGATACCGGATACTCATCCATGCAGCCATACCCGCCATGTATGTCCACAGCCATCTTTGCCGCTTTTTGCGCTGCTTCCGTGGTGTAGTACTTGGCAACTGCGAATTCGTTGCTGGAACGGCCACCGGCATCTTGGATGGCCGCCGCCCTGTATCCCAGTAACCTGCCGGCTTCCAGGTCGATTTTCATCTCCGCTATTTTATTGTGTATGGTTTGCAGGGCACTGATTGGTTTGCCCTAGAGAATTCGCTGGTTGGCAAACTTGATGGATTCTTCCAGGCAGGCGACCTGAAGTCCCAGGGCTGTACCGACCATTCCCCCCCGGCCCACGTCGCCAATGGCGGCCATGGTGACGCGCAGCCCTTTACCCTCCTCGCCCAGCAGTTGCTCCCGGCCAATTTTCAGGCTTTCAAAGGAAAGCTCACCGGTGTTGCATCCGCGCATGCCAACTTTGTGCTCCTTGTGGGTGGGTTTCCAGCCCGGCATGTCCTTGTCGATGACAAATGCGCAGAAAGCCTTGGGGTTGTCTTCCGCCTTGGCCAGAATGGTAATCGTATCAGCCAGATGCGAATTGGTGATAAAACACTTGCGGCCGTTGACGATAAAGGTTTCTCCATCCTGGGTGTAGGATGTTTTAATACCGGTGGGATCCGATCCCCCGGTGGATTCGGTTACGGCTGTCGTTGCCAGTCGCTTTCCCGAAGCAAGACCCGGCAGATATTTGTGTTTCTGTTCTTCGGAACCGAATTTAACGATGGGTTCGATTCCAAGCGCAAAAACCTGCAGCATCATGGCGGTTCCTACGGAAACCCGGCTGATTTCCTCCAGGGCTATCAAACGTTCGGTATAGCCCAGCCCCAGACCGCCGTATTCTTCCGGAATCGTGATAGCCATCATTTCTGCCTCACCCAAAGCTTTGACCACCGCGTCACTGACTTCTCCGGTTTTTTCCATTCCGGCTACTTCGGGTGCAACGCTTATTTCGGCAAATTCCCTGGCCGCTTTTCTGAACATTTCCTGTTCCTCGGTGAAAGTAAAATCGATCATTGTCAGTCTTCCTCCTGTTTTTGATTCTTTTTAAGTTTATCAAGGTAATCGATCAGGGCATTAATTGATGTATCCAGGGCACCATAGGATTTATCCAGGCTGTAACTTACAGAAGCCCCCAGCATACCGTTAAATATTATTTCTGTAACTGTATCGGTACTTATACCGTTATAAGCTGCTGTCGATGGATATCCGTTGTCCAAAAGTCTTTTGAGCATTGCCTTCAAACCCGAAAATCCTTTTTGAACTTCCCTGGACAGGTGTGGATGAGAATCACCAAGCTCAACTGCAAACATGATAAACAGGCATCCACCGGGAAAATTTTCGGTATCTATGAGGTATCTATTTTTATAATTTTCCAGGAGCTTTTGTATTTTATCGAGAGGTTCTTTTACTTCATCGATTCCGTACAAATTTTTTTCACGCCAAATTTGGCGACCTTCATCCAGAACCTGGAAAAACAGATCTTCTTTGCTTGAAAAATGATTGTAGAATCCCCCTTTGGAAGTCTTGGCGGCCGATATGATGTCTTGCATGGAAGTGCTGGAAAAACCATTCAAGGAGAAGAGTTTCAGGGATTCGTGAATAATGGTGCTTTTTAGATTCATGAATATCTCTCTTAAAAAGACAAGAAACAGACCGGTCGGTCTCGATTTATATAGCAATCCCCTGGTCAGGGAGTCAAGAGATATTTTTAGAGAAAAGAAGAATCTCGCAGCATGCAAAGCACTGCCAAACAGCAGAACCTACAGGAAATGCGCTCGCTATTTCGGTTCAGGAGGCAGAAGTCAGAATACAGAATTTTGTATAGCCAGACAGGACAGGATTATCCAACACCCTTTTCTTTTTCAGCCTCCTTCACAATCTCCCGGATATCCTGACGCACGCTGTCCGAAAGCTGTGGCGGCTCATATGTCTCCAGGATTTCGATCATCTTGGCATGTGCCCGCTGATAGAGGTCCGTACTGCCGTCCGCCTCCCAATCCTCGCGCATGCGCCGGTCCATGAGCCGGGCCTGGGACTGGGTTGCCATATGCTTATACGTGGATTCATGGGATAGATAATCCTTACCGATACCCATCTCCTTGATGACGTTCACCGCAAGCGTCTCGTCGTTGACGGGTATGCCATTTAAGGTGTACTTGATCATTTCTGCAATTTCATTGTCAATGACCAGTTGTGCCAAATCAAAGGTGATTCCCATTTCGAGCATTCCCAGGCCGTATATGACGTTGGCTCCTGCCAGCGCCGGTAAAATGCCTGTAATGGTCTTTTCGTGTCCCGACTGGGCATCGACCACCTTGCTGTCGCCCTAGCCACCGGCAACGAAACACGGCAGACTGTAATAGCGTGCCAGCCTGGCCACCGCGGCACTGATCATGCCGGTTTCAGGCGATCCCACCGTTGCCGTTGCCCTGCGCAGATCTAGCGGGCAGGTCGAACTACCGTACATAAAAGGGGTCCCCTTACTGCACAACTGGGTGAGCACCAGGCTGGAGAGCACTTCGCAGTTCTGCACCACCAGGGTTCCCGCAAGATGAACCGGACCCGACCCCCCGGACATGGCCATTCCGATCACATTTGCACCCAGGCCGTGTCTTGCTGCGCCCATGAGGATCTCGCAGTGGTGATCCGTGAGTTTGAGCGGGCTGATGGGGCAGGTGGTGAACGAGAGCAGCGGTCGCTCTCTCAGTTTCTCCTTGCTACCTGTAATGGCCACACATATGTCTACTATTTTATCCAGTTGAAACCTGTTAACCGGCCCTAGCCAGTGGTGCTTGGTGGTGTTGGTCAAAGAGGCCTCTGCATTGTGGATCGCCTGAACTTCCGGTGCTTTGTCGTGTGAGCACATGGCACGCTCATAGGTCTCCACGTTCTCCAGATAATCGATGAGGCGTGATGCTTTTTCGATGTCTGCCTTGGTGGTGTCGCGGTGTTCACCGGTATCGGGATCGACAAAGACAATCCCTTCACCGAAATTGGTGAACGTCACCCGGTTGTCCTCCAGTACGACGTCGCTCTC
>JASJGV010000531.1:0-2565 GCA_033791325.1 Desulfobacterales bacterium
CTATGTTGACGACATGCCACCGGGAGGTGGTTTCCCACCCATAAAAAAGCTGCTCGCTGACTTTCAAGAACTGGGTGGACAGTTGTGGGTCTGTGGACCCTGTATCAAATCCCGCAATATCGAGGAATCCGAATTGATCGAAGGGGCCGAAGTTACGGCCGCAGGTTCCGTCAATTTGGAGGCTATGGCAGCAGACGCCGTATTCGTATTTTAAGATACTGTTTTCAGGTTGCGGGGTGCGTTCAATTTTAAAGAGGTGAATCATGGAACAGACAACAACAAACTTTCCGCCCAATCGGGTCACCGATCTGGTCGTCCTGAAACAAGGTGGACACCGCGTCAACTGCCGGACAGCTTTTGAAATCTTGCCGGTGGATTTTCGTCATAGAGACAACCCGTTTCAGGCCTATATCTTTCTGTGCCGCTACAAGGGGAAGGTGGATGACCTGGAATTTACTTTCAGGAAATGCTATGCCCGGGGGTGTCCCCACAATCTGTGCCCGCACGTTTCCCAGGCCGTGATGATCGCCAACCGGTATCTTCAAAGGGATTATTACAAGCTGCAGCAGGCTGGTATCCACATTGAACAGCACCTCTTCAGGCTGGAAGAAATGACCGTCAAATTTGAAGGCTATCAGGAGGACCACGGACCGATTCTGACCATTCACGATTATATCAATATCGCAGAAGAGGGTGATGACGTAAAGGTGACGGTGAACCTGGAGTTTGTTCCCGGCGCCGAACACTTTGCCAATTATGAAAACCAGATGATATTTTTGATGGTTGATTTTTCGGTGACCTGTTTGGGAAAAACCCATCACTATGAACGATGCCTGGCATGTTATCCCATGGATAGGGAAGCGGAAGAAAAAAATGAGAAAGTTGCTATTGCCGATGAACGTTTGAAATTACTGTATGAGGAGTTCGATACCGTATCCATTCAGTACGAGAAACAATTGTTTGGACAGACCGCATCAGCCTCAACCGCAGACGAGACCTGAGTTTATAACCGATGGTTATTCATACACATCCGAAACGGATTTCGGACCTGGTATATCTGAATCAGAAAGGTTTTGCTGTCACTTGTCAAACCTATTTTGAAATTGTCCGGCTGGATGTTGATAATAGTGAAAATTCGTCTAAGGCCTTTATATTTCTCTGTCGCTATGGTGGGACAGTTAACGGTGAAACATATGGATTCCGGAAGTGTTATGCCCGGTCATGTTCTGACCATCAGTGTTCCAATATTTACCAGGCTGTTATGACCGCAAAATCATACGCCAACGCAGACTACGATAAATTAGGGCAGGCTGGAATCGTTCTCGAAAAAAGACGCATGACCCTGGAAGAGATTGTCAGAAAATTCGAAAGGATGCAGGAACAATATGGACCGACCCAGATCATTCACGATTATATAGATTGGGCTCACCAGGGGCTTGACATTCGCATCGATTCTGTGTTGAATTTCATTTCCGCTCAAGAGCATATTGCGGATTATACGGTTCAGATGATTTTTTTAATGGTCACCTTCAGTGTTAGCAGCCAGGGTAAAACCTATCAGCACGAACGGTGCTTTGCCTGTTATCCCAAGGAAAAGGAAGGATTAGAAAAACAGGAAAAAATGGATATCGCCAATGAACGGTTAAAGGTGCTATACGATGAATTTGACCAGGCGTTGATAACATACGAAGGGCATTTTTTTTAACCCAAACCCTTTAAAGAGGTGGAGAAATATGGCAAAGACATCCCTGAACACCCCCCCGGGTCGTATCGCCGATCTTGTTGGGCTGAAGGAAAAAGGATCGATGGTGACATGCCAAACTAACTTTGACATTCTGCCGGTTGATTTTGCACATCGTGACAATCCATTCCAGGCGTTTATATTCCTTTGCAGGTATAAAGGCGCCATCGACGGAGAGGAATATGAATTCAGAAACTGTTATGCCCGGGGGTGTCCTCATAATCTTTGTCCGCATGTTTCCCAGGCGGTGGTGATAGCCAACCGATATCTCCAAAAGGATTATCATCTGCTGGAAGAGGCTGGCATAGATATGGAAAGACAGCTTTTTACCCTGGAAGACATGACCGTAAAATTTGATGGTTATCAGAAAGAATACGATGCAACCCTGGTTATCCATGATTATATCAATATTGCCAAAGAGGGTAACGACGTGTCTGTAGAAGTGGATCTGGAATATGTGCCCGGGGTAGAGCACGTTGTGGGTTATGATAATGAAATGATCTTCATGATGGTGGGCTTCACCATAGACTGTCTTGGGAAGATTTCTCGTTATGAGCGTTGCCTAGCCTGTTTCCAGATGGAAAGAGAAAAGGAAGAAAAAGAGTATCGAATCAATATTGCCAATGAGCGCTTGAAAACATTGTACAATGAATTTGACCAGACATCGATAATATATGAAAAACGGTTTTTTTAGTCCGTAAAATGCATCAGGGGTATCAAAGGAGCAAGCAATGAAATTGACAGACATACAACCTATGGAGAAATGGATTGAAATGGAAAAAAAAATAAATGAAAAGTTTAAAATACAATCGGTAACCTTCAAT
>JASJGV010000532.1:0-4066 GCA_033791325.1 Desulfobacterales bacterium
TGAAAAATCCTAAATACGAATATCGAAATACAAAACAAATCCAAATATCGAATGTTCAAATATCCCGAACACATGCCCTTATCTTGCACCACCGAAACCTTGTTTTGATCATTTGAATTTTGATCATTCGGTATTGTTTAGGATTTTGATATTCGTGCTTCTGATTTAAACCAGTGGCCTTCTTTGATACAGCCGACGGCCTCTGCCCTATCCCAAAGAAACATGTTTTATAGCTGGAATAGATTTACTCATGCTTGGGTAGTTGATCCAGATACCAGTCCATGGGTTCCAGCAGGGTAAACCCCATTGCCTGCAATTTCTTTTTTACACGGCTGATGTTCTGAGTCAAAAGATAGGGGAAAACCGCCCGCTTGTCTTCCTCCCAGTATCTGGCAACCAGAATACTGCCAAAAGAAATACCTTCCTCGGTAATGGCATCGACGATCTCTTTCATCTGTCCAATCTTTTCCTCCACAAGGATACACAACAGTGTCCCAGGTTCACCGATGCCGAGAACATTTGTAAACGCCCGCAGCAAGTCCCGGACAGAAATGATGCCTTTCAGTTTCCCGGTATCGTCGACCACCGGAAAGGCCCCCACGCGTTTTATCTGAATCAGCAGCAGAGCATCCTGAATCGTATCGGAGGGAGAAATGGTGAGGGGCTCTACCGTCATGATATTCTTGATTGTCAACCCGGCAAGTTTTTCTTGCTCTTTGGAACAATCAGGGTCTTTGTAACAATCGTAAGGCAGGATGCTTCGAACGTCACGATCGGTGACAACGCCGATCAGGCGGTCTTGCCCGTCAATAACCGGCAAATGACGAATCTGATGCGTTGCCATCATTTTCTGTGCATCAAGGACGGTTGCATCCGGTTGAATCGTAATAACCTTAACGGTCATAGATCTGCTGACAAACATCGTGTCCTCCCATATATAGTTTATTGATGGATATGTCCGTTCATTAATATCTGAACATGGTTACACGCCAGCTCCGGGAGCCGTTTGAGGCTGTAACCACCTTCCAGTATTGAAATCAATTTTCCGTTCGAGTAATCCTCCGCCATTTGGAAGATCGTCTCCATGATCCACGAAAATGCCCCGGTGGACAGTTTGACGTCGGACATATCATCGTCCATGTGTCCGTCGAATCCGGTTGAAACAAGGATCATATCCGGTTTGAAATGATCAAATGCCGGCACCAGGTCCCTTTTGACATAATGCCGGTAATCCTCGTCCCCCTGCCCTGGAAGCACGGGTGTGTTTCTGGTAAACCCGTAACCGTCGACGGATCCCTTCTCAAATTCCCTACCGGTGCCGGGATAGGCAAAGGAAGGATGCTGGTGAATGGAATAGTAAAACACCGAGGGGTCCTTCTCGAAGATATGCTGGGTTCCGTTTCCGTGATGAACATCGAAGTCGATGATGCCGACCTTGGGGATTTTCCACTGCCGTTGCAGATACCTTGCGGCAATGGCGACGTTGTTGAAATAACAGAATCCCATGGCTTCTGAAACTTCAGCATGGTGGCCAGGCGGCCTGACAGCGCAGAACGCGTTGTCGATTTCGTTTTGCATAACCAGATCCACTGTCTGGAGCACACCGCCGACCGCCAGCAAGGCCGTCTCGTAGGTTTCCGTACACATCCTGTTGTCAGGCGAATCCATTGTGCGCTGGCCTGAAAAACAGACTTCTTCAAAGCGCCGGATATAATCCACGCTATGAACCGCTTCCACCCACTTGAGTTCAGCCCTGACTGCCGAAATCATCCTGAGCTCAGGAATCAGCCCACCGTCCTCGATCCCCTGGTAGATTGCCTGAAGTCTCTCAGGCACTTCCGGATGATAAGGTCCGGTGTCATGGAGAAGATACCGCTGATCAAATAAAAAACCTGTCTTTTTCATTGTCATGTGTATCCAACTCTTTAAATGATTTTTTGAAAAATATCAAAAGCCGACTGAACAGCATCGTTGTCATCCGGTAATTCGATGGTGGCACGTCCTTCAAGGTCAAATTCATATACAGTCTGGTCTTCCGGTATGGTTCCGGCAAGCTCGAGACCGGCGCTTTCCAGCATTTTATGAACAGCGGGCGCGGGTGCACCTTTGGACTGGTTTAAAATCAGGCAACTCCTGCCCACCCCGATATTCAGTTCCTTGGACAATTTATCTATCCGCATGGCAGCCTGAAGTCCCCTTCGGGAGGTATCGGATACGATCAAAAGGACATCGACTT
Organism: Desulfobacterales bacterium; assembly: GCA_033791325.1. Taxonomy (GTDB): domain Bacteria; phylum Desulfobacterota; class Desulfobacteria; order Desulfobacterales; family B30-G6; genus B30-G6. The sequence continues at coordinate 2,237 of JASJGV010000532.1, forward strand.
TGCTGGTGGTTAAGCGGCTGATGTGCTCCATTCCGGCTTCATTGTCCATCACCACATAGGGGTAGTTTTTTGTCAGCCGCTCCAAAAAACCCGTCAAGAGCGTATTGGCGGCACAATAACAACCGGATCCCTCGGGTTGGCCCATAACAACCAGGTCATAGCCCTTATCTTCAATGACAGCCTGTTCAAACTTCATGGACATGAAAACATCTTTTGTCATGCCGGTGGGCACATGCCCCTTTCTCATTTCTTCCCGGGCTTCACTCAATGTCCCCGAAACCTCGAGTCCCAGTACCTCATTGAGATTTGCATTGGGGTCTGCATCTACGGCAAGTACCGGTGTCTTCTGGTTCTTGACCAGATACTTGATAAGCATACCTGCAACCGTGGTTTTTCCTGTGCCGCCCTTGCCTGCGAGTGCTATCGATATCGGCATAAGGTTCCTTTCTTTGCTTAGAAGCTATCTCAAAAAAGTTTTTTGAGATGGCTTCTAACTTAAAGCGATAAGCTGTTAGCGTTAAGCAACTTATCGCTAACAGCAACAGGAATGAATCTATGGCAGAATGCGCAATCAGTCAAGTCACTTTTCCACCTTCAGAACATAGCGGTTTGTGGATGGCACTTTACAGGTATGGAAAGCCAGGCAAGCTGTATCCATCCCTAATCTCCTTGCAATACCCATTGGCATATGTTACTTTTTTTCCATTCGAAAATTTGTGATAAGATATGTTGATATCGCTAATGATTCAGGGAGATTAATGATGGAATTTGAACTCAGCAAAACACAAAAAGACATTCAGAAGGCGGTTAAGGATTTTACAAAAGGGGAATTTGACAAAGAACTGGCACTTGAACTTGACAGGAAGCATGAATTCCCACGAAAAATTTGGCAGAAAGCCGGGGATCTCGGTCTTATCGGGGTTCATTTCCCGGAAGAATATTCCGGACAGGGTCTGGGCAGTCTGGAAGATATTCTGGTCATCGAAGAGCTGTGCCGAAGTGACTCCACCATCGGGAGTGCCGTGGCACTTTCCAGCTTTGCATCCGAACTCATCATGCATAACGGCAGCGATGAACAAAAGGAAAAATGGCTGCCCCAGGTAGCAGAAGCCAAAACCCTCTCAGCAGGCGCTTTCACCGAACCCGATCACGGGTCGGATATCACTTTCATGGACACCACTGCCGTCAAGGAGGGGGACGAATGGGTAATCAATGGCGCCAAAACTTTCATTACCAACGGAGGGATGGCAGGGTTCTATTCGGTCATGTGCCAGACAGACCCCGAAGCCAAACCTTCTTACAGGGGTATCAGTGTCATCCTGGTGGAAGCTGACCGGGAAGGATTGTCCACGGTGGATCTCGGCGATAAAATGGGTATCAACATGATGGCCACCTCAGAAGTCGTTCTGAAAGATGTGCGGGTGCCTTTGTCCAACCTTGTCGGTGGAGAAAACAAGGGCTTTTATCATGTGCTTCATTTCTTTGATGAAAGCAGGATTCAGGTGGCGGCACAGGCACTGGGAACAGCCCAGGGTGCTTATGACCGTGCTCTCGATTACGTCAAGAAACGGGAGCAGTTCGGTAAAAAAATTGCCCAGTTCCAGGTGACGCAGCACAAGCTCGCTGATATGGCCACCAAAATTGAGCTGGCCAGGTTGATGACCTATAAAGCCGCCTGGAATTTCGATCAGGGGCGAATCGATCCCAAGCTTACATCCATGGCCAAAATGGTTGCTGCGCGGGCGGCCGTGGAAGTTGCCGATGAAGCCATTCAATTGCACGGCGGGTACGGCTATATGAAAGAATACGAAGTGGAACGGTTCTACCGGG
>JASJGV010000533.1:0-5197 GCA_033791325.1 Desulfobacterales bacterium
GGGCGGAGAGCAAAGTAAACAATCCTGGCCCTGAGGGATAGGCTTTGGTTTGCCCTTATTCTGAATCCTGTATTCTCTCTCTATATCATTAAGGTTTAAGTAAATGTCCACAACCGAAGCAGATATCTCTTCTCTGAAAAATGTACGGGTGTTGGTGACGGGTGGCGGTGGGTTTCTGGGGAAAGCAATTGTCGAACGGCTTTTAAGGCAAACGCCAAACATCCGCTCCCTGGGGCGCAACCTGTACCCGGACCTTGATGCACTCGGTGTAGAACAGATCCAGGGTGATATCAGTGATCCGGCTGCTGTGGAACGTGCTTGCCAGGAGCGGGATGTCGTTTTTCATGTGGCAGCCAAAACCGGTGGTATGTGGGGGGGGCATCAAGGGTTCTATGATACCAATGTTGTCGGCACCCGCCATGTTATTGAAGCCTGCAAACGACAAGGCATTGCTTATTTAATCCATACCAGTTCGCCCAGTGTGATATATAATGGCGATGAGGATGTGATGGGTGTGGATGAGTCGGCTCCCTACCCCGGTCGATATCAAACCTACTACCAGGCTACCAAAGCCCAGGCGGAACAGCTTGTTATTCAGGCCTGCAAGACCGGCTTGCAGGTGATCATATTGCGCCCCCATTTGATATGGGGGCCGGGGGACACACACTTTGTGCCAAGAATTATCAAACAGGCCAAAACCCTCAGACGAGTTGGTGACGGCAAGAACCGCATCGACACAACCTATATCGATAACGCCGCACAGGCCCATATCCTCGCTGCCCAAAAACTCATGGCAAACCAACAGTTTTCAGGCCGTATCTATTTTATTAGCCAGGGAGAGCCTATTTATCTGTGGGACATGGTGAACCATCTTTTAGCTGCAGCCGGGCGACCTCCGGTAAAGAAATCGATTCCCAAAGGCCTGGCATATACCATCGGCTGGGTTCTGGAATCTGTTTATAAAGGCCTGGGGATCGCTTCTGAACCCAGAATGACCCGCTTCTTGGCCAATGAGCTATCTATGAGTCACTGGTTTGACATCAGCGCTGCTAAAAGAGATCTGGGCTACGCACCGGAGGTGTCGATAACAGAGGGATTGAAAAAACTAAAGGAATGGATGGCAACATGAAATTGACAGATCTCTTGTCCGTGGAAGAATGGACGAAGCTGGAGAAAGATATTCATGAACGATATGGGTTGGATACCAATGTGTTCAATACGAGCGGTATTCGGATTACACCCTATAAATCATGGGTGAACCGATTGTGCCCCGAGATCAAAGCCACAGACAAAGGACAAAGCTTTATTTGTGCGGTGGCGCATATGAACCTGGCGACCATGGCCCGCAACGGCGGAGAGGCCGTTGTCGAGGAATGCGATGCCGGTATTGTAAAAATTGTGGTACCCATTTTTATAGGGGATGATTTTGTGGGTGCTGTGGGTGCGTGTGGAAAGTGCCTCGACGATGGCGAAGTGGACACATTTCTGGTCAACAAGATTACCGATATGGACGAAGAAAAAGTAGAAAGCCTATCCCAGGATATAGCGTTTATTTCGACGGAAACCACCCGAGAGCTCATCACCTACGTGGAAGAAAAGCTTGCGGAGATTATTCAACGATATGAGTCAGGGCACTGAACTGTCAGGCTTTTAGGCTGTAGACTATTAGACTATTAGCCGCTAACAGCCTAAAAGCCTAACAGCCTAAAAGTCTAATAGTCTGCAGTCTATGTCAATCTGGTAACTGATCATAAAAGTACAACATGGTGTCAGACCGGGTTACAATGCCGATCACCTGACCATTTTCAACCACGGGAAGTCGACCCACGTCGTGTTTCACCATCAGGTGAGCCGCCTGTGTTGGACTCCTACCGGGAGCAATAGTGACGATCTTTCTGCTCATATAAGCTTTCACCGGTGATTTCAGCTGTGTTGTTTTTTTTATTTTTCTAAAATCCCGTCTGGAGATAATCCCCACAAGTTCATCATTTTCCAGTACGGGTACGCCTGTACATCCTTTTTTGCGCAGCAGAAAGGCTACCTCTTCCATGGTGTCGCCGGATAGTGCTGTTACCACCGGGAACGACATGATATCGCTGATTTGAACCGAAGCCGGCTGATTTCCCTGAATCAGTGTCAGGATCTTTTCACGGACCACTTCCGGGTGACTGTTTTTCAACATGGCAGAACCTGCTCCTGGATGTCCACCACCGCCAAGACCCTGCATGACCAACCCGATGTCGATTTCATCGGCCTGGCTCCGGCCGATCACCATGCATGTGCTTTTCTGATTATTTGAGAAGATTCCCACCGCAGCATCGACGTTCAGTATCTCACGATACATCCGCATAACCACAGCAAGACTATCCACATGGCCACCGATTTCTATGTGGCTGATGCTGACGATGTGTCCCTTTACCCGAAGACGCTCGGCATTCTGAAGCATGCTGAAAAGGATTTCTTTCTGTTTTTCACCATAAGCCGGTCTTAAAAAGGAGGCGGCAACTGCCAAATCGGCTTTCCGCTCCAATAAATAGGCGGCAGCATAGGCATCTTCAGCCGTTGTGGATGGGAATGTCAGGTTGCCCGTGTCTTCGTAGAGTCCCAGGAGAAAAAGAGTTGCCTGAATGGGGCTTAGCATATGCCGCTCCTCTTTGATTCTGCGGAGCAACAGGGTTATCGTAGCACCTACGACCTCACTGACCATCCAGGAGGTCCTGATATTACCATGTATGGGGTGATGATCCCAGAGCTGAATATCGAGATCTTTCTTTAATTTAAGACTCGCCACTCCTTCCAGACGTTCCCATTTGTTGGTATCCACGACAACCAGGTGGTCCACTAAATCCAGATCCACCTCCTGGAAAGTATAGGTTTTAAAAACATCCTTGTGGATCGATAAAAATGCTTTCACATTGGGATTGACCTGTTTGGGAAGAACAGGAATCGCATCTGGAAAGATTATTTTGACCGCAATGACGGATGCCAGCGCGTCAAAATCTGCATTTCGATGGGTGGTGATGATTTTCATAATTCTAATTCTTTTTCTATTTACGCGAGTGATCGGGGACTGTTATTTTGGAAGCGCACAGGCTAGCAGGAAAGCAAGGTTTCGTCCTTGAGTGTAGAACCAAATCGCTTGACCGCCTCTTCTACCGTAAAGGATTCTTTTTCTTTGCCATGAATGTCTATTTTCACCTTGCCTTCATGCAGCATGATCAGACGATTTCCGTATTTGATGGCCTGCTCCATGTTATGTGTCACCATGATAGCGGTAAGTTGATGCTGGCGGATGATTTCTTCCGTCAGTTTCATTACCCGTATGGCAGTCTTGGGATCAAGCGCGGCGGTGTGTTCATCCATGAGCAGTAGTTTGGGGAGAGACAGGGTTGCCATCAATAGTGTCAAAGACTGGCGTTGACCACCTGAAAGGAGGTTTACCGATTGTTTCAAGCGACCTTCCAGGCCTAACTTCATTTTTTTCAACAGTTGGATGTAATGCAATCGCCGGTTGCGGGAAACCCCCCATCGTAAGCTTCTTGTTTTCCCTCTCAGGTCGGCCATGCCCAGATTTTCTTCGATGGTCATGGAGGCAGCCGTTCCCATGAGTGGATTTTGAAAAATACGCCCCATGTAAGTTGCCCGCTTGTGTTCCGGTAGATGAGTCACATTGATGCCATCAATAAAAACAGCCCCTTTATCTGCCTGGCAGGTTCCGGTAATGAGGTCCAACAACGTGGTTTTTCCGGCACCGTTGCTGCCGATAATTGTGAGGAACTCACCTTTATTCATTGAAAGATCGATATCGGCAATGGCGATTTTTTCATCTGCGGTGCCGGCGTTGAATACTTTCCTGATACCTTTTAATTGCAGCATCATATGCCTCTCAGGTGGACCTTGCTTTCCTTACCCTTTCTCAGGGCAGGAATTCCGAGAGCCAGAATGACCATGATCCCGGTGGCCATCTTCAAATCAGTGGGCGCCAGGCCAAGTCTTAAACCGACGGAAATGATCAGCTTGTATATAATCGATCCAATAATGGCCGCCAGTGTCATGCGCTGGACGGATTTTGACTTAATGAGGGTTTCCCCGATAATGATGGCGGCCAGAACGGATACGATCATGCCGATTCCCATACCAATGTCTGCAAATCCTTGATCCTGTGCTACCAGGGCGCCGGACAATGCCACGAAGGCGTTGGAAATACCCAACCCAAGAGTGGTCATGTGATCGGTGTTTACCCCTAAAGTGCGAATCATCTGTTCATTGTCACCGGTAGCCCGCATGGCAAAGCCGATCTGGGTGTGCAGAAAGAGATCCAGGAGTATTTTCATGGCAATCGCCACGATGAGAAAAAAGAGAATGATGGGGATAAAACGATTTATATCCAGATTTTCCAGTGGTGTCAGGATGGTATCGACCGTCAATAATTGAATGTTCGATCGGCCCATGATGCGCAGATTGATGGAGTACAGCATGGTCATCATCAGAATGCCGGCCAGGAGACTGTTGATTTTTAACCGGGTATTGAGGATGCCCGTACAACAGCCGGCAATAAATCCGCAGCCAACAGAAATGAGGATACTGAAAAGGGGCGAGACGCCTTCTATGATCAGACGGGCGGCAACAGCCCCCCCCAGTGCAAAGCTGCCATCAACTGTCAGGTCTGGAAATGCAAGTATTCGAAAGCTGATAACGATGCCCAATGCAACGAGTGCATAGGCCAGGCCCAACTCAAGGGAAACCGGCACAACTCTCAATAGACCTTCAAAATACATCCCATCACCAATTAGATACCCGGGTCCATAGAGCCCGGCACGGATTCAACTTTATAAGGGATTAATATTATGCACATTCAGCGTGTGATAAATTCTAAATACGAATATCGAAATACGAAACAAATCCAATTATCTTTGACCTGGCCAAAAGGACCATGTTTTAAATTGATGTTTCAGGGCTTTATCACCTGCCCTTGCTCGTCCCAAAGTTTATCGGATGCTTTTTCGATCAATGTTCGCGGGAGTTTCAGGCCTTGTTCACGGGCATGTTTCAGACTGATCCACAGACTGTAACCCGAAGCCAGGCCTGCGGGTATCTGGCCGGGATCTTCACCTTTGAGTATCAGTGCGGCCTTTTTACCTGCTGTGTACCCGATCATGAAGTAGTCGAGCCCATAGGCGGCAACAGCACCTCTGGC
>JASJGV010000534.1:0-7658 GCA_033791325.1 Desulfobacterales bacterium
GGACCGTCCACTTATTCTCGATATCCGCAAAAGCCAGGACATCTACCACGGCCCGCACGTCGATCGTTTTCCCAATCTGATTGTCACCCTCGACCCGGATCATGCTGTCGTGCCTACCCTGGGTCCCACCCTGATTACCCCCATACCGCAATTGCTGCGCACCGGTGATCATCGTCCTGAAGGCATTTTTCTGGCCGCTCGTAAACTCAATGTCGAGCCCCGGCACATCTTGATGGTGGGGGATTTCGTGTTTGACATCGATGCCGGCAGAAGCGCCGGCACCCTGACGGCACTCCTGGATGTCAATTCACGTGTCGATAAAAATAGTATTAAATGCGATATAATTATTTCCTGTTTGACAGACCTCGAACCGGTCCTCCAAATGGGGTCCCCACTGCCCCAGGGCAAATTACCCAATGAGATGCTCGAACAAATCCTGAAAGATTTTTCATTTGAAGATCCAGCCCTGTTGATCACAGCCGGTGTTGGAGAAGACATTGCAGCGGCCGATATCCAACGGGAGGAAGTCCTGGTTTTAAAGTCCGATCCCATCACCTTTGCCACAGATGCCATCGGGCATTATGCGGTGCTTGTCAATGCCAATGACATCACAACCTGTGGTGCCGATCCCCGCTGGCTTTTGACAACACTGTTGTTTCCCTGCGGCATCACCGGATCCGAGATTCAGCACATCATGCACGGACTGAACCATATTGCTTCCAGATACGGGATTACCCTTTGCGGAGGGCATACCGAGATCACCGACGCCGTTACCAGACCCGTTGTGGTGGGCTCTCTGGCAGGAACCGTCCTTAAGAGCTGCCTGATAGATAAAAAATCCATGAAAACAGGAGATCTCCTGTTGATAACCAAGTCAGTTGCCGTGGAAGGAACAGCCATCATCGCCCGTGAAATGGAGATCAAACTGCTTTCTATGGGGTTCAGTGATTCAGACGTCCACAACTGCAAGCATTTTTTAGATCACATCAGTATCATGGAAGAAGCCCGAATCGCAAGGGATATCGGTGGCGTTACAGCCATGCACGATGTCACGGAAGGGGGGCTGGCAACAGCGGTAACCGAATTAAGCATTGCCGGCAAGCACCGTATCCGGATCGATATGGACCGCATCCCTGTATTTCAGGAGACGCAGAGAATCTGTGACCTCTTCGACATCTCACCCCTGGGACTCATCGGTTCCGGAAGCCTTTTGATCTGCTGCAACCCAGACACCAAGGATGAGATCCTGACAGGTATCAGGAAAGCCGGTATCGATGCGACCTGCATCGGCGAGGTTCTGGAAAACGGAGAGGGTGTTGTAGCCATGGACGGTCTGAACCCAGTAGAATGGCCGGCGTTCAAGGTTGACGAAATTGCCCGGTTATTTAAAAGAAAGCTATAAGCAGTAAGTGAGCTGAACCTAAAACTTAAAACCTAAAACCCAGATTTTATTCCGTCATTTAAAACCTGGTCCTTTTGGCCAGGTCAGAGATATTTGGCTATGCCGGTAACGGTAGCTACTTAAATCCGAAGCACGAAATCCTAAATCCTAAACAATACCTAATGATCCAAATTCGAATGATCAAAACAAGACCTTGGAGATACCAGGTAAAGCACTATGTTTGAATCATTTGAGTATTTGATATTTGGATTTGTTTCGTATTTCGATATTCGGGTTTAGAATTTATTGCACGCTGAATGTGCGTAATATTAATCCCTTATAGAGTTGAATCAGTGCTGGAGCCTTTGGACCCGGGTATCTACATTTCTCATGGCTTACTGCTTATCGCTTACACCTTATCGCTCATACTGAATCCATATTGGAGAACCAGGTATAGCACATACACACCGAACAACCACCCACCCTGCCATCTTTTGAAGCGGCCGTCCTTGTTGGTAAAGATAAAGAATCGAAATAAATATAGAATTAGAAGCATGGCCGGAAAATGAAAAAGATAGAAATTGGGCGGCACCACAAGCGGTTTGGCTACCGCAGCAGCACCAATGACAAAGAGACAGTTCAGGACATCTGCTCCGACAATATTTCCTACCATGATTTCAGGGTGTCCCTTGCGAACTGAGGCAATGGCGGTCATTAGTTCGGGCAGAGAGGTGCCGAATGCCACCAGAGTGGCGGCAATGACATCATCCGGAACACCGATTCTCTGAGCGATTTCGGATGCTGCAGGCACCAGAACCCTGGCTGACACTATAACAAGCAAGAGACCGCCGACAATCATCAGCCAGCAAAGACCCAGACCCATTGAGGCGGGTGTAACATCTTTTCCGTTATCGATGCCTTTTTCTACGCCTTGTTTTGCCCAGGTATAGGTCATGTACAGATACCACCCGAGCAGTAGCAGGAAAAGCACACCCACCCATCTGGAAAGAATCGGCTGCCCCTCCATCCAAATCAATGCGATGAGCGATATTCCCACCAAAAGAGTTGCTGATCCAACTTGAACCCAGCCGGTTCGATTAAGGATAAACCGGTTAACGGGAATAACCGTCAGCATACAGGTCAATCCGAATATTAAACCCGTATCGGCGATAATGGACCCCACGCCATTTCCCAGTGCCAGTCCGGGATTTCCCATCCAGGCAGCCATCACCGAAACAAAGGCCTCTGGCATGGTCGTTCCCAGAGATACGATGGTGGCCCCGATGACGATCCGCGGTAATCCTGTTCGGCATGCCAAGTCTACCACACCATCAATCATCCAGTCCGCCCCTTTGGCAAGCAACAGAATGCAGATGGCAATAATCCCGAGCAACGCGATGGTAGGAAACCCCTGAAGCAAATGAAGCAGGTGTGTTTCATCCCCGATCCACTGCAGTGTTTGAGTGAGCATGCACAAACCTTTCAATTATTTTTTTAGATCAACTCTTTTGTGAGATAATCCAAGGTTTGTAACAATGATCGAGAAACAACGATCATGTCAATCACTTTTTAAATTTGATAGACTTCTTTTTGCGTTAATGCTATAAGCGTTTGTTATGTTTTCCTTTATTAAAAATTACCATAGGCATGCTGATTTCACTCATTTTCCACTTTACAGCTATTCATTGAATTTTTCTCTGGATAAGATCGCTCCGGGTGTGGACAATATCCGGCACGACGTCTTCCTGAGCCCCTCTTTTTGCGAAGCCGCCAGTAAAATTGTCCCACAGATCATCGCTAAAAATGTCGAATTGAATGAATTTTTCAAGATTGACAAACGTGCTGTCTGGACCGAAAAAGTAACCGACTTCAAGCGGTGCTACCGTCAGATCATCGAGGGTGCCGTCTACAAGTCAAAACAGGCAAACAACCATCAAATAGATTTTTTAGCCCTAACGGCCGTAATGAAACTGCTTATTACGGACATGCGAGACCAGTTCGAAAAGACCACCACCAAGATCAAAAATCTAATCCGCAAAGACAAACTGATGAGCCGGCACCAGACAGAGGGTATGGCCAAAAGAAAGGAATCCCTTTCGAATGTCCTGCAGAACAAGGACGTTTTTTTAAGAAAAGTGGGACTGCAACTATTTTCCCTCTTATCCGATGTCAACAATGAAAAGCTCAAAACCATACGTGAAGCAAACTTCGGATCTGAAAAGCTGCTGCCGGACGACATCCTCGAAAATCCATTTTTTCATTCGCTGAATCACTATCACGATACTTTTCTTATCGATGAATATGATATCATTTTTGGCAGACGACTCGAAGATCCAGATAATTATGACAATCTGATCAATCTGCTGGAACAACTCTTCTGTGAAATTACTGACAATTGCTCACCACAGGAACAAATTGAGGATGACAACACATCAAGTGAATTGAACAGATCAACCTCGGCAAACGATATCTACAAGCATCTAAAACAAATTGAAAACATCGATTTGTTACTGAATTATTATGAAACCCTCGAGGAAATTAAAAAAAGCAAAAAGAAGAAGTCAGACAAAGCTGATATAGCGCGTCTGAAAGCCCTGGCTGCTAATCAAAAAGTTACCCTTCAGCATTTTTTTAAGGTGTTTAAGAAAGCCCGTCTGATTCAAAGAATTTCCGCATCCTACCAAATGCGATCGACCTACCGGATCTACTGTCCCCCGTTGGTGCCACAGCAGATTCTCCTTTTCATGATTGAGCCAAGATCAAGAAAGATAGTCATCAAGCGACTGAAGCAGTTAAAAAAAATTTATCACAGGCCATTTTCCCTGGGGCCGCTGAAAAAACAGATCAAAAAACTCGAATATTTGCGAGTGAAAGATAAAAAGAAATATCTGATCCGATTTCTCAAAGGGATTGCCCACTATCATCGGGATATTGAGAACCACAGAATAATCAGCGACGCAATGGACCGGATCAATTTAGCCACGGATGATAAAATCCTCAATCTGTCGAGAGCAAACAACACCCTTTATGAATTCCTGCTTCCCAGCGAAAAGTGGGAAGATGAAAAGCCTATCATCAACCACGTAGTGATAAAGGCCGATGTAAGGGGGTCAACCGACATCACTCACCAGATGATAAAAAAGGGCTTGAATCCCGCCTCCTATTTCAGTCTTAACTTTTTCAATCCCATATCGAATACGCTCAAGGATTATGGGGCCGTCAAGGTTTTTATCGAGGGAGATGCCATTATCCTGGCAATTTTTGAAAGAGAGAATACACCTGAAGGTTGGTACGGCGTAGCCAGGGCATGCGGTATTGCTATGAACATGCTGCTTATTATCAAGCGCTACAACGATAAAAGCAAAAAAAATCAATTGCCGATCCTCGAACTCGGTATCGGCATCAATTACCATGGATCATCACCGACGTTTCTCTTCGATGGAGACCGACGTATAATGATCTCCCCCGCTATTAACATCGCGGATCGCCAGTCGAGCTGTTTGAGACCGCTGCACAAAATCATTTCGAAAATGAATCCAGCCTTCAATCTCTATGTTTACCAGACAGCATCGGAAGAAGATGTACTGAAAACCAGGGACGATATCTCTGTGAGATACAATCTCAATGGCATCGATCTGAACCCCGACGGTTTTAAAAAGCTCTCTAAAGAAATCAATCTATCCACGTTTGAGACGGATATTCCCGAACTCAAACGAAAAAATATCAGGCTTCACACCGGCAAGTTCCCCTTGACATCCGGGAGATTCCAGCGCCTCATCATCAGAGAATCCAAAATTCGCCAGATACATCCCAATAAATTTACATCCATAAAGACCACGAATAGAAGCTATTTTGAAGTTTGCACCCATCCTGCGGTTTACAAGCATGTGAGAAGCATAGCAAAGTGAAGCGCCACGCAAAAAACGCCTGAGCATATCTGCGGGAGCGTCATGGCATTGGTTAGTCGAAAACGAATACATCATTCTGAGGCGTGAACCCGGAACAGCGAGCGCAGTCCCTGTATCTTGCTGCGAGGTTCTTCAATTCTCAATAGGGTTTTTCAGGTTTAAAACGGCTTGAACGAGAATCTGAAACACATCGGGCCCTTCTACCGGGGCAGGCACCATGCCTTTTACCACCTGTTGTATCCATTCAATTTTTCCTTTATCTATTACTGACACACTCTCATGGATGAATTTCAGCTCGTTATGTATCTTTTCATATAGAACCATAGGACCAAAAAACGTCCCTTCTTTTGGTTTCTGGGTAGACAAGCCGATGATATAGAGATGCCCGGCTATCAATACTTTTGGCGCAGGTTGAAAACTCAGAAGCTCCCCAAACAAGGAGAGACTTTCAATAACGCCGTCCTGATAGGCGTTTTCCAGCGAGGCAGACCCGTCTTCCGCAATAGCTGTCAAATCGGATTTTTCATAGCTGAGATCCAGCAGATCAATACTTTCTTTCTGGACTGCTTCCAGCGTTTCAGGCCCCTTTTTCACAACGACATCCGCATCATTGAGTATCTTGAAAGCATTACGGATGCTGATCATCTCCTTGACTGTTGGGCTTCTCCTCATCGCGACGTCCGCCACCGTCGTCAAATACATGGGCAGATCATTTCCCAGAACAATGATACGGTATTTTTCTCCATCGGCCTTTTGAATAAAAAAATCCAGGTCACGTTCTTTATGATGGGTGTAGGGGCTCATGCCAAGAAGCTCGCGCAGGGCATTGATATCTGTTCGTTTACCGCTATCAACAGATCCCATGGATCTAAGAATATTTCCCCCAAGAGACTTGATTTTGATTTTCTGTAGAAGGTTTTCTCTGAAAGACATGTCGGCCCTCAACTAAGCGTGTATGGTTTTTATCCGCTATTAGAAGCCATCTTAAAAATAAGATTTTGGGTCAAAGTCAAGGCGGAATCAAGTTTCAACCCGCAAGAATACTACTGTATTTTGAGGACTTGAAACGAGATCACAACACAGAATCTGGGCCAAAAGATACTTTTGAGATAACTTCTATTACCACAGATGAACCGCAATAGCGAGTAAATCCGGATCAGATAGTACTCTTTACGGTCGCTGCAATGTCCTTCAATAGCATGTCTTTTCAATCACCATCTTGACCGGATATACAAATTGACGTATGTAGTAAACGTTTTAAATTTACGAAAGGACACAAAAATCCATGCCTGAATATGCCGAATTAAATTACAATGGGAAACAGTACAAACTTCCGGTGGTCATCGGAACAGAAGGGGAAAAAGCCATCGACATCGCCAACTTGCGTCAAGACACCGGGTTTATAACGCTTGAAGTCGGATATGGCAACACGGGAAGTTGCAGAAGTTCCATTACTTTCATGAATGGTGAAAAAGGCATTCTTCGTTATCGGGGGATTCCTGTAGAGCAGCTGGCTGAGCATGCCACCTTCAAGGAAACCGCATATTTACTGATACACGGCCGTCTTCCCACCTGGAAAGAACACCGACAGTTTTCAGTTCTTTTGAACGACCATTCTCTTGTCCATGAAGACATGCGCTCTTTTTACCAGCATTTTCCAAGGGGCTCACATCCCATGGGAATTCTCTCCGCCATGCTCAATGCCTTAAAAAGCTTCTACCCTGAGTTGGAAAACGTGGAGGAAGAAATTGACATCACCGTAACCCGTCTCCTGGCAAAGATCCGCACCTTGGCAGCCATGTCCTACAAGATTTCCCGTGGTCATCGGGTTGTTTATCCTCGCCCGGATCTTGCTTACTGTGAAAATTTTTTGAACATGATGTTCGATAGTCCTGTCCGACCATACAAAATCCATCCGGATGTCGTCAAAGCCCTGCGGGTTTTCTGGATTCTGCATGCAGACCACGAGCAGAACTGCTCCACTTCCGCCGTCAGGATTGTCGGCAGTGGGCGCGTCAACCTGTACGCTGCCATATCTGCGGGAATCGCTGCCCTCTGGGGTCCACTGCATGGTGGAGCCAACCAGGCAGTGGTCGAAATGCTTGAAGATATCCAGATCGAAGGGATCAGCATACAGCGGGTCCTCGAACGAGCTAAAGATAAAAATGATTCCTATCGCCTCATGGGCTTTGGCCACAGGGTTTACAAGAATTTCGACCCGCGCGCCAAGGTCATGAAAGAAGCCGCCGATGATGTACTGGCCGAGCTGGGCATAGAAAATGATCCCTTGCTGTCCATCGCAAAACGGCTGGAAGAGATCGCCCTCAACGACCCCTACTTCATCGAGAAAAAGCTTTACCCCAATGTGG
>JASJGV010000535.1:0-7671 GCA_033791325.1 Desulfobacterales bacterium
ATATCACCCGGCTGAGACGGGAAGAGTGCGCCTGCGGCCGTACTTTCCTTAAAATGGATAAGCTTTCCGGCCGCACCGATGACATGCTGATTATCAGCGGCGTAAACGTCTTCCCATCCCAGGTTGAATCAGTTCTGCTTGAGTTTGAGGAAGTTGAACCCCAGTACGTGCTCGTCGTACGTAAGAAAGGCTATCTCGATCACCTCACCGTCCGTGTAGAAGCCAAGCGTGAAGTTTACGATGCCGGCCTCGACAAATGCGCGGAGGTCGAAAAAAACATTGCCGGCCGCATAAAAGGCCTGCTTGGTTTCAGTGCCGCCATTCAACTGGTGGAACCCAAGCTCATTGAACGTAGCGAAGGCAAAGCCAAACGTATACTGGATGAGCGGCCCAAAGAATAATGGCACTTCTATCTTTAAAATAAGGGAGGTACCATGAAAAACAACTCTGATTTTACCCCTAAATCTTTTGCGATTGTCGGGGCCGGTCCCGTGGGATGTATCGTAGCGGCATTTCTGGCCAAGGGCGGCTATGACGTAACTCTTTGCGACGTTATCCCCGATCTGCTTGAACCCGCCGTTGATCCGGGCATCAAGATAGAAGGAACGGAAAACCTCCAGCAAAGCGTTACCCGTACCTGTCTGAGCGTGGATGAACTGGCCCAATACAATCCGGACGTCATCTTCATCACCGTTAAAGCCAACGCCCTGCCCCTTATCGCTTCGGCCCTGGAATCGTTCTGCGAGGAAGGCACCTATATCATCAGTTGGCAGAACGGCATCGATACCGAACTTGAACTGGCCAAAGTTTTAGGGAAACAAGCGGTGATGCGGGCGGTAGTCAATTATGGCTGCGGTCTGGCGGCACCGGGCCATGTCATGATGCCTTTTCATCATCCGCCGCATTTTATCCAGGAGATGGACCCTGAATCGGCCCCCGCGGCCAAAGCCATTGCCGCCGTCCTCACCGAGTGCGGACTCGGTACGGAGCATACGGATCAGATTATCTCCATGGTGTGGCGCAAAGGGATCCTGAACGCCTGCATGAACCCGGTCTGTGCGATCACCGGCCTGACCATGGCCCAGGCCATGACCGATCCCATCGTCTTCGGGATTGTGGATGCCTTGATAAAAGAGTGCGTCAAGGTGGCCCGGGCCAACGAAATCGACCTGGGCTGGGATTTTTACCCGCACGCTATCGAGTACATGCGTAATGCCGGTAATCATAAACCGTCGATGCTGATGGATATTGAAAACAAACGCCGCACGGAGATCGATTTTATAAACGGTAAATTCGTTGAGTACGGCGTACAGGCCGGTATCGAAACGCCTTACAACAACTCTCTAAAATCACTGGTTAAAGGTCTCGAATCAGCCATCGAACATAATAAATAGCAAAGACGACCGATTCCTTGTGTAATTTGGCCCTTAAGCGGAAGCGTTTAAAAATGGCTTGATATCCAGGAACAGATCGTCAAGCGAATGAAGAGTATCCGTATGACTCAAAGAAATGCCGTATTTGTCGGTATTGATGTCGGTGCTTCAAGAACCAAGACAGCCGTCATTGATGAAAACAAGAATCTCATCGGCCACTGTGTCGTTAAGTCCGGGACCGATTTCACAATCGCAGCCAACAACTGCCTGGAGACATCCCTGGAAATGGCCGGTGTCTCCTATGGGGATATCGTGAGAGCCGCATCGACAGGGTATGGTAGAAAAAATGTCAGCGTGGCAGATTTCAATCGCACAGAGATCAGTTGCCATGCTAAAGGCTGCTACTACTATTTCCCGGAAGCCCTGACAATTATTGACATCGGCGGTCAGGACAACAAAATCATCAACCTCGATGATCATGGGCGGCGGATCGATTTTAAAATGAACCGGAAATGTGCTGCCGGGACCGGGGCCTTTCTGGAAGAAATGTCCCCGCGTTTGGACGTTCCCCTTGAGGCCATGGATGGGCTCGCCAGACAATCCATGGAGATGGTTAAACTGGGCAGCTTCTGTACTGTTTTTTCCGGTACGGAAGTGCTTGAAAACATCCGTCGCGGCAAAAAAGTCAGTGATATTATAAAGGGTCTCTTTTACTCGGTTATTAAACGAGTCATCGAAATGGATGCCTTTACAGATAAAGTGGTCATGACAGGTGGCGTTGTGGCCCACAACCCTTATCTCGTAACCATGACGGAAGAACTCATCAACAAGAAGATACTCGTACCCGAGTTTCCCCAGCTGACCGGTGCCATCGGGGCGGCATTGTATGCAAAAAGCTATAAGCATTAAGCTTTAAGCATTAAGTCGCTTACAGCTTATGGCTTAATGCTTATCGCTGAAATATAATTCAAAATTAAAAACTCAAAATTAACAATTGAATTAGTGGGGTAATCCTATGAATGACGAAAAAAAGATCAATATTCGACGGTTAAAAACGGCCCGGGACATGGGGAAATTCATGGCGGATTATTACTATGAACTGGATGATGCATCAAAAAGCGGCAAGCAGAAAATTGCCTGGTGCACCAGTGTGGGACCGGCAGAAATTCTCAGGGGAATGGGGTATCTGATTTACTTTCCCGAAACGCACTCCGCCATGCTCGGTTCAACACGAATGGCAGTCGACCTCATACCCAAAGCCAATGCCATGGGGTATTCACCGGAAATCTGTTCATACCTGACAGCCGACATCGGTGCCTTTTTAGAAGGCGTCTCACCCCTTTCCAGGGCATTCAAAGGTATTGATGGTGTCCCCAAACCAGATATCCTGGTATTCAACACAAACCAGTGTCGGGATGTACAGGACTGGTTTGCCTGGTACGGTGAGAGATTCAATGTGCCCGTTGTGGGTGTCCATACCTATCGTGGCGTAAAAGATGTAACACCTGCACACATAACATCGATTGCCCAGCAGATGGAAAACATTGTCGAGCCACTGGAGGAAGTTGCTGGGCGTAAACTGGACATGGATGAATTCCAACATGCCGTTGGGTTGTCCAGAGAATGCTCGAATCTGTGGGAAAAGTGCCTGGCAGCAGCGGCAGCAAAACCATCCCCCATCTCCTTTTTCGATGCCACCACCCTCATGGGGCCGGCCGTCGTCGGTCGCGGAACCCAGGAAGCCATCGATGCGTATAAACTCCTCCTGGAAGAACTGGAAGAACGTGTTTCCGACGGAACCGGCGTCATCGACCAGGAGCAACATCGCATTTACTGGGATGGCATGCCGGTGTGGGGTCGTCTGAGCATGCATTCCAAACTGTTTGCCTCCCTCAATGCCAGTGTCATTGCATCCACCTATTGCAGTTCCTGGATCTTTTCGGCCCTGGACTCGAGTGATCCTTTCAACAGTATGGCCAGGGCATACACCGAACTCTTTATCGTCAGATCCGACGAATACAAAGAGCAGTACATCAAGGAAAAACTCGACTTATTCAAAATTGACGGGGTGATCTATCACGATGCCAAGACCTGCCCCAACAACTCCAACTGTCGCTATGGTATGCCTCAACGGCTCGAGGATGAAACCCACATACCGAGCCTGACAATCAATGGGGATTTGAATGATCTGCGCCTCCTGTCCGATGAGCAGACCAAGACGAATGTGGAGGCATTTATTGAGCAGTTGGAAGAGAATAAATAAGTACACACCAGAGAACTGATTGGAAAATTGAAAAACCCACTACTGGAATGGTGGAATACTGGAACACTGGGAAGTATACGGAAAACACCCATTCTTCCACGTTTCCAGCGTTCCATTATTCCAGTGTTAAGCTCATGAGTGTATGGAGGAACCCATGTTAGACACCCTATTCCGCCCCAAATCCGTGGCCGTCATAGGCGCATCCACCAAAGAACTGTCCATTGGTAACCGCGTCATCCGAAACCTCGTGGATTTTGGCTTCAAAGGGCCCATTTTCCCGATCAACCCCAAAGCGGACGAAGTCAGAGGTATCAAGGCGTACAAATCGATATTGGATGCCCCTGACAATATCGATGTCGTCCACATGGTCATTCCGGCCAAATTCGTACCCATGGCAGTTGAAGACTGCGGTAAGAAAGGTGTCAAAAATATCATTATCAATTCAGGTGGTTTTTCCGAAATAGGCCCCGAGGGCGATGTCTATGAAAAGGCTTTTCTCGAAAAGGCCCGGCAATACAACATTCGTGTTTTAGGTCCCAATTGCCAGGGAATCATCAATACCGACCCCGATGTGCGCGCTTACTGCAATTTTACATTTACCAAGCCGGACATCGGTCATATTTCCATCGTGGCCCTCAGTGGTGGCGTAGCGGAAGTGATCCACCAGGGCTTTTCCGCCATGGGTGTCGGCACACGCATCTATGCTTCAAACGGCAATGCCTGCGACATCACCATTCCGGAAATTATTCAATACCTTGGCGATGATGATGGGACGCGGGTTATCGTCACCTACGTCGAAGGACTGAGAGATCCTGCGACTTTTATGAAAGTCGCCCGGGAAGTTGCTGCAAAGAAACCGATCCTGGCCATGAAAGCCGGAAGAACCATGCAAGGAGCCCAGGCCGCAGCGTCACATACCGGCGGTTTGGCCAAAGAAGATCTCGCCACGGACCTGATATTCAAAAAAGCCGGTGTACTGACATTCATGGACGAAGGCGAACTGATTCAGGCTGCCGCTGCTTTTGCGTCCCAGCCCATCCCCAAAGGCAACCGCGTGGGTATCATCACCAACACGGGTGGGCCGGCCGTCATTGCCACAGACATTCTGGTGGGTGCCGGTGCGGAAATACCGCCTCTGCCTCAAAAGACAGAAATGATTCTCAAGGAAAGCCTCTTTCCGGAAGCATCGGTCAACAACCCTGTTGATGTACTTGCCACGGGAAATGCTGCTCATTACCGAACCTGTATGGATGCCATGACAGCCGACGATACCTTTGATGCCTTGTACATCAATTTCGTAACACCTTTTTTTGTCGATACGGACAGCATCGCCAAGGAGATTGCTGAAGTCAATCAGCAGGATGGCAAACCAATGGTCTGCAATCTCATGACGGACAAACAGCAGTGGGCTGAAACGACAAACATCCTTATGCAAGCGCAGGTTCCCACCTATGCCCTGCCCGGAGAAGCCGCACGCGCTATGGCTGCGCTGGTACGTTACCAGGACATAAGGTCCCGGGACATTGGAGAAGCTGTTGTTTTCGAGGATGTTGACAAAGGTAAAGTCAGTGCAATCCTCACCCGGGCCAAGGATGCAAATCACACCTTTTTAACGGCTGAAGACGTATACGACATACTGGGGGCATATGGCATTCCATCGGCCAAATGGTCCATGGTGTCCACGGCTGCGGATGGCGTAACGGCTGCCGATGACCTGGGATATCCGGTTGTTGTCAAGGCAGATGCCGCTTCCATCGTACACAAAAGCGACATGGGCGGTGTGGCTATAAATCTAAAAACTGCTGCCGATGTACAAAAAACCATTGAGGATATGCGTGATCGCCTCAAGGCGGATGACCTCACTTTTCTGGTCCAGAAATATCTACCAGAGGGCTTGGAAATCATCCTGGGTGCCAAAGCTGAACCGGGGCTGGGTCATTTGATCATGTTCGGTATGGGGGGCATCTACGTCGAAGTGCTTAAAGATGTGGTGTTTAACCTGACACCGGTGACAGCCTTTGAAGCCGAAGAAATGCTTGATTCCATACAGCTGTCGCCTATTCTAAAGGGCGTTCGCGGACAAAAAGGGGTTTTTCGAAATGGTATCACAGACATCATTCAGCGCCTGTCACAACTCGTTTCGGATCACCCCACAATCCAGGAGCTGGATTTGAATCCCACCCTGGCTTTTGAGGACAGTGTGGTGGTGGTGGATGCGAGGATTAGCATCTAATTTTTAATGTTCAATTTTGAGTTTTTAATTATGGCTGCTGGGAAACGGCTATAAGTATTTGAGCCATAAGCTCTAAGCCTTAAGCAGTAAACTGCTAACAGCTTATGGCTTATAGCTTAATGCTGCGTCGCGCATGTTGTTTAATATGCATATACTTTCTTTTACTTACTTTGAGTTCAATGATTCGATATTCCGCAAAAGGAGACGCCCATGACCGCCTGGATGAATTTGGGTCAGCAGTTAAAATTGAATGCATCCAAGTACCCCGATACCATTGCCATAGCAGATGAAGACCGCCAATACACCTTTCCCGAGACCAATCAGCGGGTAAATAAGTTATGCCACAGCTTGCTTTCATTGGGATTGCGTAAAGGCGACAAGGTAGCGGTGTTCATGGAAAACAGCATCGAGATCGTGGAAATTTTTCTTGCCACAGCCAAAACTGGACTCGTGATTGTTCCCATCAATTTTCGTCTCGTAGGAAGGGAGGTTTCTTACATTGTCAACAACTCCGATGCCAAAGCGTTCATTGTGGATAATGAGTTCACGCCCATGATCGACGGGATCAAGGGTGACCTCAAGGCTATCCCACCCAGCAACTATATCGTCGTCGGGAAAGCAGACCATGGCTACCAGGCATACGAGCCCTTCATCGAAAAAAGCCCGGATCATGAACCCGTAAGCGATGTGGCACCCAAAGATACCTGGATCCTGATTTATACCTCCGGAACCACTGGAAAGCCAAAAGGCGTGGTCCGTTCCCATGAATCGCACATCGCTTTTTTCCTGATCAACGCCATCGACTTTGGGTTCGACGAGCACGACGTCTGTTTGAACGTCATGCCCCTGTGTCATATCAACTCAACCTTTTTTACATTCACCTTCACCTATGTGGGGGCTACCGTCTATATTCATCCGGCCCGCTCATTTAAACCGCAACAAATTCTTGGTATTATCGAGAAACAAAAAATCACGTTTATTTCCCTGATTCCGACGCATTACAATCTGATTCTGAATATTGCGGAACAAGCCCAAAAATACGATGTCAGCTCTATTCGAAAGCTTCTCTGCTCCTCTGCACCGGTCCACAAGAAAATGAAACTGGACATCATGGATTTTTTCCAGGGTGTGGATCTCTATGAAGCGTATGGTTCCACCGAGGCCGGTATCGTCACCGTATTGAAACCTGAAAATCAACTTCGAAAGTTGGGTTCCATTGGAAAAGAATCTCTGGGGACCGATTTTATCAAAATTCTGGATGAAAACGGGAATGAAGTCGTGTCCGGAGAGGTGGGTGAACTCTACTCCCGGGGACCCATGTTGTTTGATGAATATTATAAATTACCGGATAAGACAAAAGAAGCCTTTCAGGGAGAGTGGTTCAGTGCCGGTGACATGGCACGTAAAGATGAAGACGGGTTTTACCAGATTGTCGACAGAAAGGACAATATGATCATCACCGGGGGAGAAAATGTCTACCCCAGTGAAATCGAAGAAGTCGTCGGCAGTCAAGAATGCGTATTCGACTGTGCGGTTATCGGCATCCCCGATGACAAATGGGGCGAAAAGGTCGTCGCCGTAGTAATTCCCAGGGGTAGTGATAACCCGGAAATTACCGAAGAAATGATCGTGAGCTGCTGCAAGGATCAGATGGCAGGCTACAAACGACCCAAAGAAATCCTATTTATCAAGGAAGATGAAATGCCCCGTACACCGACGGGGAAGATTCTTCATAGGAAACTAAGGGAAAAATTTAATAAATAAGGTGGATAGGCTGTAGACTATTAGACTGTAGGCTGTTG
>JASJGV010000536.1:0-10829 GCA_033791325.1 Desulfobacterales bacterium
TGCTACAAACCCTTATGCCGCGATCCTATTTTCGGAACATTATTATGACAAGCGGTATAAAATCGTTTTTACGATTTTATTTCCTGAAGAATTTCAATGTGCCTGTATTCTTCGGCAATAATCTGATCGAGGCTTTCGAGAACATCCTGATCTTTGATAAAGGTTCGAAGCAATTCATAGAACAGGATGCCGTCCTTTTCGAATTCGATAAAAATATCGATGAGGTTCTTAAGGCCTTTCACGCCGGGGAAATCGATGTCCTGTAGTGTAAAACTCTGTTCACCGATGAGATCACCTAACATACCACTGTTCATATCGTCGATGACGTTGCGATTGGTATGCGTACGAAGATCGGATTGTAGGTTCATGAACCATTCGGCGTGACGGGCCTCTTCGTCCGCCATCCAGGTCAATTTTTTTGCCAGATCCGGGTTTGCCAACTCTTGGGTGGCCCGGCGATAGACGGCTTCACCGTTCTGTTCAATCTTCAGCGCAATGTCCAGTATTTCCTTGGATGTAAACATGAATTTCTATCCCTATACCCAACCGGCAAAGATTGAAACATAAACAATATGGAGCGATCTCCCTGGACAACCTGACGGTTGTCGGCTGTTAGCTCATGGCTGAACTTAAAACCTAACACCTAAAACTTAATACGGTCTTAACAAATATTGGTTCAAACTGTTTTGAAAACAACTTTCGATTCAGTTCCCAGTGAAAGCTCATCTATAGGAAACCGGCTGTTTTGTAAAGGGGGAAGACAGGGGTGATCATTTGAATTTGGCCGATCTCAAGGTATGGCGTTCGGAGGCTGAAAGTACGGCCTTGCGCATACGCAATGAGCGGGGGGTCACCTCCACCAGTTCGTCTTCTCGAATAAAGCTGATGGCAAATTCGAGGGTGAGGGGTTTGATGGGCGAGAGGATAACAGCTTCATCCTTGCCGGAAGCTCGCATGTTCGTTAGCTTTTTTTCTTTGCAGGGGTTTACATTGATATCCTGACTGCGGTTGTGCTCACCGACGATCATACCCGCATAGGTCGGGTCTCCGGGTTCAATAAATAACCGTCCCCGGGGCTCGAGGTTGAACAAGGCATAGGCTACCCCTGTTCCGGTACGATCTGCGACAAGAGATCCGGTGAATCGGTTGGAGCTGTCTCCTCTGTATTCTTCGTATCCGTCAAAAATAGAGTTCAGGATACCTGTGCCACGGGTATCGGTGAGGAACTCATCCCGGTATCCGATCAAGGCCCTGGATGGGGCGGAAAATTCAATACGCACCCGGCCGCTGCCGTTGTTGACCAGGTTGATCATTTTGCCTTTGCGGAGAGAAAGCTTTTCCACCACAATACCCAGAAAGGACTCCTCGCAATCCACGAAGAGTTTTTCTATGGGCTCAAGTTTTTTGCCTTTCTCATACCGGAAGATGACCTCGGGTTGTCCCACGCAGAACTCAAAGCCTTCACGTCGCATGGTTTCAATCAAAATCGCCAACTGAAACTCCCCTCTTCCTTTGACCAGAAAGTTGTCACGGTCGTCAGTTTCAGACATCTGGACAGCTACATTGAGAAGAGTTTCCTTAAGCAGCCGTTCACGGAGACGGCTTGACTGGACATATTTGCCCTCCTGGCCGCCGAATGGCGAAGTGTTGACTGAAAACCTCATGGAGACTGTGGGCTCATCGACCGTGATTCTAGACAGTGCTCTGGGATGTTCGTGATGGCAGATGGTGTCACCGATTTTAACATTTTCGATACCGGCGATAACCACAATATCACCGGCCTGGACTTCATCCACACTGGTGAGTGCCATCCCTTCATAGATCTGGAGTTTGGAGACCTTCAGAGGGCTGTTTTTCCCATTTTCCCCGATACAGATCAGACTGTCCCGGGAGCGGGCGCTGCCATTGAATATTTTGCCCACTGCGAGTCTTCCCAGGTAATCAGAATAGCTGAGATCGGAGACACGCATCTGAAAAGGCGCTCCAGGGTCGTAAGAGGGTCCGGGTATTTCCCGGATAATCGTGTCAAAGAGCAGATTCAGATTCTCACCTTCCTCATCCGGTTTGCTGACGGCAATGCCATCTCGGCCGATGGCATACACCAGAGGGAAATCGAGCTGTTCATCATTGGCTTCAAGATCGATAAGAAGATCGTAGACTTCGTCGAGAACTTCATGGGCGCGGGCATCATGACGATCGATCTTGTTGATTACAACCACGATTTTCAGTCCGGCCGCCAGAGCTTTTTTAAGGACAAACCGTGTTTGCGGCAAGGGTCCTTCCGACGCATCCACCAGCAGAATGGCACCGTCTGCCATGGAAAGAGCGCGTTCGACCTCACCACCGAAGTCGGCATGGCCGGGTGTGTCGATGATGTTGATTCGCACATCTTTCCACACGACCGAACAGTTTTTGGCCGCAATGGTAATACCGCGTTCACGCTCGAGATCCATGGTATCCATGAGTCTGTCGTCTACGACCTGACTGTCTCTGAAGAGACCGCTTTGTCGAAACATGGCATCCACAAGCGTTGTTTTGCCATGATCGACATGGGCAATGATGGCAATATTTCTCAAATGGTTGTTTTGCTGAGGTGTTGATAGCATGATTGTATCCTTAAAAAAATTTAAAAAGCACTACCGGTTACCGATGGTAATCCGGGAATGCTTTTCTTGTTCAATCCGAAATAGTCCGACATCAGGGTGCATGTCTGGATTTGTCAATGCTGAAGATAAGGTCTTTTGATCTAATTGCAAGGATTTTTGATGGCAGCGATAACCCGACTGAGGCCCTCCATGAGAAGGGATCGAGGGCAGGCAATGTTGATGCGTTCAAATCCATCCCCCTCGGGTCCAAAAAGACTTCCTTCATCGAGAAAAACCCGGGCCTGATTCAGCATGAGATTTCTGAGCTGCTGCTTGTCCAGGCCAAGGGATCGGCAGTCGAACCAGACAAGATAGGTTCCCTCGGGGTGAATGATCTCGATGTCCGGGATTTCACTCGCAAACAAGTTGATCAAAGCATCGAGATTGCCTTTCAGATAACACAGGAGATCTTCAAGCCATGGCTCTCCCTCTTCATATGCCACACGGCAAGCTGTCATGCCGAAAGGATTGAGCCCGAATAAGCCATTGGCGAGAAGGTTTTCTGTAAATATTTTACGGCTCTTTTCGTCTGAAATGAAGATGTTGGAGGTTTGAAGGCCTGCCAGATTGAAGGTTTTGCTTGGTGCGGTGCAGACAATACTGTTTTCTTGAAAGGTGTTGTCTGCCATGGCAAAGGGGGTAAAATCCACATCCGGATAGACCAGGTCACCATGGATTTCATCTGAAATGACCTTTACATTATTTTTCAGGCAGATACGACCGAAGCGCTGGAGCTCTTGGCATGTCCAGACGCGGCCAACAGGATTGTGGGGGTTGCATAAAATGGCCAGTTTGACATCCGGGTCGGCCGTCTTGGCTTCCAGGTCCTCGTAATCCATGTGGTATTGGCCGTCTGTTAACTCCAGTGAGTTGGATATGATCCGGCAGCCATTTTTTTTTATGGCACTGAAAAAAGGATAGTAGACGGGCCGTTGAACCAGGACCTTGTCCCCTGGCCGGGTAAACGTTTTCACCAGCATGTGAAGCGCCGGGACCACTCCCTGGGTGGTCACGATCCATGGATCTTCGACGTGCCATGCATGCCGTTTTTTCATCCAGCCGGTCACAGCGTTCAGATAGGCCTGGTCTGGTTGGGTATAGCCGAAAATGCCGTGTTGGGCCCGCTCTTGCAAAGCTTTGACAACTGGCTCAGGGCTGGGAAAATCCATGTCCGCCACCCACATGGGGAGGATCCGGTTGCTGCCATAACAGGCATTGGTTTTGCTTTTTTTGGATGGAGCATTCGAATCCATAACAAATTCCCATTTGACGGAACCGGTATGGCGCCGGTCTATCTCTATGTCGAAATTATTTGGCATTTCTTCTTCCTTTGTTAATTTTGTGATGGTTATGGCATGCAGATGCTGTGAAATCAAGGTTACTTTTAGCCGTAAGCCATAAGCCGCTCAGTGCTTAAAGCTTATTGCTTATAGACAGTTATTAACCCAGCGATTAAATAGCCAAACCCGTCATGCCGGACATGATCCGGCATCCGGTGTCTTTCTGGATTCCCGCCCCCTTCCTACGAAGGGGCAGGCATACGGGAATGACAACCGTAACATATTTAATTGCCGGAGTAATAAATAAGAAAATTGCAGAAATTCATGTCTCGTGATAATATGTCTTCAATTGATACATAAAGAATATTGCCGAAGCCCCAGCTATTTGCCCTTGACCGCGTTCAATTACTGAAAGATTGAAAAATGAAAGTACCGGTTTACAGTTTTAAACGATATCTCCCCTGGATGATAGCGGGCGGTGTTGTTTTGTCGTATACGCCATGCCTTTATGCCGCAGAACCAGGAGCACAACCCATCCCATGGTTTTTTCTCTGCATCAGTATGTTTGGCGGATTGGCGCTATTTCTCTACGGAATGGAAAAGATGAGCACCGGCCTGAAACGAACCGCCGGCAACAAAATGCGCGCGATACTGGCGGCACTGACCAAGAACCGAATTATCGCGATGTTTGTAGGCGCATTCATTACCATGGTCATCCAGTCAAGCAGTGCCACGACGGTGATGCTGGTCAGTTTTGTTCAGGCCGGTCTGATGACCTTTGTCCAGTCCATGGGGGTTATCCTGGGGGCTGACATCGGTACCACTGTCACGGCGCAGCTGATCGCTTTCAAACTGACGGACTATGCCTTGCTGATGATCGCCATTGGGTTTTCGCTGCACATGTTCGGGAAAAGGGGGACCACAAAAAATGTGGGTGATGTGATCCTGGGTTTTGGTATCCTCTTTTTTGGCATGAAGCTCATGAGTGACGCCATGAGACCCCTGAGAACCTATACCGTGTTCATCGACACCATGCGGGAAATGGAGAACCCTTTTCTGGGGATTTTGATCGGGGCCCTGTTTACATCCCTGGTCCAGAGCAGCAGTGCCACCACCGGTGTGGTCATTGTCCTGGCCCAACAAGGCCTTTTGACCCTTGAAGCCGGTATCCCGCTGGTGTTCGGTGCCAATATAGGCACCTGCATCACCGCTGGGCTGGCTTCCATCGGCACCTCACGTGAAGCCAAGCGGGTGGCCCTGGCGCATGTTATATTTAAAATATCCGGTGTGCTGCTTTTTGTTTTCTGGATACCCTGGTTTGCGGATCTCATCCGCATGATTGCCGTAAGATTCGACTCCGGTACCGCGCGCCAGATAGCCAATGCCCACACTATTTTCAACGTTGCCCTGGCCCTGATATTCCTGCCTTTTACCGAACACTTTTCCAGGCTTGTTGTCAAAATTCTTCCTCACCAGGAAAAGCCCAAAGACGTGGTTATGACCACCAAGTATCTTGATGAGGAGAGTATTTCCACACCGGCCGTTGCCCTGGACCTGGCCAGGGCCGAAGTGGCCAGGATGGCGAAGCTGGTATACCGGATGCTTGGATCCATCATCATTCCCTTCATGTCGGATGAGAAGCTGATCGAAAAAGAGATTTCAGATCCAGAGGAAAAGGACTTCCTCCTACGGGAAATTCCCAGGACAGACGCCTGGCGGACAGACCTGTCGCTTCTCCAGGGAATCGACATGCGGGAAGAAAAAATCGACTATATCGAAGAGAAAATAAGGGAATATCTCTTCAGGCTGGTGGGGCAGGGTGTGTCCTCAGAACAGGCTAACGAGGCGTTTGGCATGATCTCCATCGCAAGCGACATAGAGAGTGTGGCCGACCTCATCCACCGCAATATGGTGCCCCTTATCGCCAAGAAAAAAGATCTCACGCTCGATTTTTCCGAAGAGGGAAAAGAGGAGATACTTATTTATCACCAGAAAGTCTGTCGACGAATTGATCTTCTTAAAAAGTCTTTTATGGAAATGGATCTCGATACGGCCAAGGAAATTATGTCCAGTGAGCGGGCATATCTGGACCTGGAAGAGCAGTATCGCGCCAGGCATCTCGAGCGTATCCTCCAGGATAAGGTAGAGTCTGCAAAAACCCATGAAGTTCACATGGAACTGATGGACCTGCTGAAACAGATCGTGGTCTATTCCAGCAATATCGCCAAAACGTTTCTTGTGAAGTGTCAGGCGGAGAAGCAATAGGCCTCAAGGGTGATAGACCATAGACTGTAGCCTAAACCGCTAAAAAGCTACCCTTGGAAAGAGGGAACAACTACATAAATTAATCAAATAGTCATAAGGGAGAAAAGTATGATAACACTTATTGTGATCGGCGGTATCATTTTGTTACTGGTTGTCATCGTGGCGGGAATTTATAACGGACTGGTCACGGGGCGTAACCGTTATAAAAATGCCTATTCCCAGATCGATGTACAACTGAAGAGGCGATACGATTTGATTCCCAACCTCGTGGAAACGGCCAAGGGGTATATGAAGCATGAACGGGAGACCCTGGAAGCGGTCATTACTGCTCGTAATAGCGCTGTGAACGCCAATCAGCAGGCATCCGGAAACCCGGGTGACCCGGCAGCCATGAAAGAGCTTGCCGGCGCGGAAGCCGCATTGACCGGAACGCTGGGCCGTCTTTTTGCTCTGGCAGAGAACTACCCGGACCTCAAGGCCAATGAGAACATGATTCAGCTTCAGGAAGAACTGACTTCCACCGAAAATCGTGTAGCCTTTTCCCGGCAGGCATTCAACGATGCCATCACCGGATTTAATACAAGTTGTGAAAAATTTCCCGCCAACCTGATAGCCGGATCGCTCGGTTTCCATCCGGCTGAACTACTGGAATCCACCGAATCTCCGGAAGAACGAAAACCGGTCAAGGTGTCTTTCTAAAATGGATTTTTTTGCCCAGCAGGAGCAGTCACGGACGCGGTCTTTGTACCTGACTGTTCTGTTTGTACTGGCGGTCATCTTTGTGGTGGTGGCTGTTTTTTTTGCTGTGCAGCTGGCCCTCTACCTATCCATGGACAAGTTGAGCATTTCCAGGACCGGGTTCAAATGGTTTGACGGTAAGATATTCTTGCCGGTGGCATTTGTGACGCTGGGTGTCATAACCATGGGAAGCCTATTCAAGATGCTGCAGTTGAGAAAAGGGGGTAGTTCTGTAGCGGAAAACCTGGGCGGCCGGCGGGTAAACCGCTTATCTGCCGATAAGGATGAAAAAAGACTGCTCAATGTGGTGGAAGAAATGGCCATCGCGTCCGGAGTGCCGGTACCCCAGGTGTATCTGATGACGGAGGAGACAGGCATCAATGCGTTTGCAGCCGGATATACGCCTGGGGACGCCGCGATTGCCATAACAAGTGGCTGCCTTTCGAGGTTGAACCGCGAGCAGTTACAGGGGGTGATCGCCCATGAGTTCAGCCATATTCTGAATGGTGATATGCGCTTGAATATACGCCTGATCGGATTCTTGTACGGCATCATGGTGATCGCAATTGTGGGCCGTAGCCTTCTGTGGGGCGGCAGAAGGTCGCGAAATGAAAAGGGGCGTGGACAGACGGCACTCCTGGCCCTGGCCTTGGTAGGGATCGGCTATGTGGGTCAGCTTTTTGGCCGGATCATCCAGAGCGCGGTCTCACGGCAGCGGGAATTTCTTGCAGATGCGTCTGCTGTCCAGTTTACGCGAAACCCGGACGGTCTTGCCGGAGCCTTGAAAATTATCGGTGGGTTCAGCAAGGGCTCCAGGGTTGAATCTCCCAACGCACATGAAGCCAGTCACCTGTTTTTTTGCACGGCCATCCGTTCTTTGTTTGCAACACACCCGCCTCTGGATGAGAGAATCCGTAGAATCGATCCCGGGCATTCCTCCCGCGGGAATGAATCCGGTTCGGGTTCTGGAACGGTTTATGGGGGGCAATTCGATCCGTCGGTTTCCATGATGGCAGCCGATCCAGGGGAGGCTGGGCACTACATCGGCCATATGACACCCCGGCACCTAGCCTACAGCTCCCAGCTCCTGTCTGCACTTTCGGGAAAGATACAGGATGAGCTGGACGACTTGCTGGGGGCCACGGCAATTGTCTGTGGTCTCTTGTTGGACAGGGATTCAAAGGAAAGAAACCACCAGGTCATGGTGTTGAATAAAATTGCACCGGTTGAAGTTGTCCGCCAGACGCTGATTCTCGAAAAGGAAATAAGAAATTTGAAGCCTGTTTTTTATCTTCCTGTTTTGGAACTGGCCATTCCGACGCTGAGATGTATGTCACCGGCACAGATTGCAGGGCTGAAACGCTATATCCAAGCCCTGGTAGAGGCGGATGGTAAACTGAGTCTGTTTGAGTTCGTATTGGAGAAGATTGTGGTGCACCAGCTCGGCATGGTTTACAGCCATTCGAAAAGGCCGCATATTATTAAGCGAATCGATCCCTTGCTGCCGCAGCTGGCCAACCTGTTGTCGATGCTTGCAAAATCGGGGAACAAGGATATTCAGGAAGCTAAAAAAGCGTTTGAGGCAGGTTTTGAATCGGTAAGATCGGCAGGTGTAACCTACCGGGGAGCTATGCCCGAAAACGTAGCTTTCAAGGACGTCGATATCGCTCTCGATCAATTGACACTGGCTGCTCCGGGTATCAAACGCATTATTTTTGATACCTGTTGCAGGTGTGTTTTGTTTGATAATAAGGTCTCTATTCCGGAAGCGGAACTTTTGCGGGCCACGGCTTCGGTCATGGACATACCCGTGCCACCGTTCTTGTTTCCCCCAATAAAATCCTAAGAACGATTTTATAAAACGCGACAATATCGCTTCTTGGCGAAAGGTTTTCCCGCTTGTTTTGTTGTGGGAACCCTATTTCAGGTTTAAAGGAATGAATCATGGCAGAGATAATCGATCATCAAAGGTCGCAGCTTCCAATTAACTTTGAGGATACAGTCATTGCGTTTCAGCATAAATCCGACAGGGACCTGCTGCTGTCGTACCTAATATTTATGCTGACCAAGCGCCCTTTTCTGGTAAAAATTTTGTCGAGGGCCGCCAAACTATCCCTATCCATGGGACTTCCCGTCAAACCGCTCATCAAGGCCACTGTATTCAGACAATTCTGCGGCGGCGAGACCCGTCGGGAATACCAGGAAGTGATTGCACAACTGGGCAGGTCGGGTATCGGCGCTATACTTGATTATTACGTGGAAGGGGGTGGAGACGAAGCCGGTTTTGAAGAAACCAAGAATGCGATCTTACAGACCATCCAACAGGCCGGGTCGGACAAGAACATTCCCTGTGCCTGTATGAAAATGACCGGCATTGTCGCTGAATCTCTGCTTCAAAAAATGACAGCCGGAGGCGCCTTGCCAAAAGAAGATGAGCCGGCCTGGGAACGATCGAGGCAACGCCTGTCTGACATTTGCAAGCAGGCTGAAGAAGGCGGCACACCCATATATATCGATGCGGAAGAGAGCTGGATCCAGGGTGTCATCGATGATCTGGCTGAAGAGATGATGTTGGCTTTCAATCGGAAAAGAGCCATTGTTTTCACGACATTGCAGATGTACCGCACGGACCGGGTCGACTATTTTAAACGATTGATTGAAAATGCCCGGCGAAACACTTTTCTGCTGGGTGTTAAAATCGTTCGGGGCGCCTACATGGAACAGGAAAGGGGACGGGCCCGGCACCGGGGGTATCCATCACCCATCCATCCGGATAAGCCGGCAACCGACCGGGCTTTCGACGAAATATTGCGGTTGTTCATGGATCATATCGATGAAGTGGAGATTTGTGTCGGGACACACAATGAGACCAGCTGTAAAATACTGGCAAACTTCAT
Organism: Desulfobacterales bacterium; assembly: GCA_033791325.1. Lineage (GTDB taxonomy): Bacteria > Desulfobacterota > Desulfobacteria > Desulfobacterales > B30-G6 > B30-G6. Next base: position 9,826 of record JASJGV010000536.1, read on the forward strand.
GGCCGAGAGGGGCATCCCCAATGACCACCCACACGTCTATTTTTCACAGCTATACGGCATGAGCGATCACATCAGCTACAAGCTGGCTGATGAAGGATACAACGTGACCAAGTACCTGCCTTATGGCCCGGTGGCATCGACACTGCCCTACCTGGCCAGGCGGGCCGAGGAAAACACGGCTATTGCCGGTCAGATGGGCAAGGAACTCGAAATCATTGTCAGGGAGCGGCAGCGGCGGAGGATTGCCGGGTAAATATACCCCACGGTTGCATAAACAGCATGGCAAAGGATAATTAATGGGTTGTTATTATAACCAATATCATAGGAAAAATACCATTTCCTGGATATTCCACCATGTGGATTTATCCGACTTCGCTCTTCGAGCTACGACGAGTACCCACACCGCCCAACTTGACATGGTGGCTGATTTTATGCTATATTATAGATAGTTATGCTTTTCAGAGACCTAAATGGGCAGGACAGAAGGAGGTAGATTCCTATGGAAAGCGTTCCATTCCCGGACAATGGTGGCAGACGACGAGCAGAAGACCGGCGGGAGACAGAATCACCCGAACATTCACCCGAGAAAAGATCCGATCAAAAACGTAGGGAGATCGAAGATCGACGGGAAACCCCCAGGATGTAGAACCTGGGTTGAGCCTTTCAAAAATGCCTAATGGTTCATTCCAGTTATCTTCTCTCCCGCAGCCTGGGTGGCTGTACATAGACCCTGCGCAATCCTTCCTTGAGTGAAATGGCATCATCCGGGCAGAACCTGGCACAGACGCCACACCCGATGCAGGCATTTTCATCTCGCTCTGCGAATCCGTCATCATTTAGCATAATAGCATCGGTCGGGCACCAGTCCACGCAGGTAGCGCAGCCGGTGCAGACATCTTTGTCGATCAGGGAAAGATGATAAGTGGAGTTGATGAGCGGCATCGTCCCGTTCCGCCAGAGACCGAAGGTGTCGCAACAGTCCTTGCAGCAGTTGCAGATGCTCG
>JASJGV010000537.1:0-7849 GCA_033791325.1 Desulfobacterales bacterium
TGGCAGTCCTGGTGATTGCCTGCCCCTGTGCTCTAGGCCTGGCTACGCCAACAGCTATCATGGCGGGAACCGGCAAAGGCGCTGAAAACAACATTCTGTTCAAGGACAGTGCTGCCCTGGAGACCGCATCCAGCCTCGACACGATTCTGCTGGACAAGACAGGCACTATTACCATGGGTAAACCCGCGGTAGTTGATGTACTGCCATTTGAACCCATATGTGACACACCGGATGCACTGCTCAAACTCGCAGCATCGGTAGAAAAAGGCTCGGAACACCCCCTGGGAAAAGCCATTGTGAGAGAAGCTGAAAACCGATCCATTGAACTTGCCTTACCCGAAAACTTCAAAGCGTCTGGTGGTTTGGGTGTTGAAGCCAAGATCGATGGGAAAATGATCAAGGTCGGCAAGCCCAGATGGTTCCTCAGCACAAATACCAAAGAACATAGGGAGTTTGCGGCATCATCGGACATGATCCATGAATTGCAGTCCCAGGGGAAAACCGTCATGGTGGTGATGGCCGATGAGAAAATCTGTGGCATGATCACCGTGGCCGACATAATCAAACCCGAATCCGGGGCCGCCATAAAAACCTTGCAGAACATGCACCTCAACGTGGGTATGCTTACCGGCGATAACGAACAGACCGCCCAGGTAATTGCCGCCCAATCCGGAATCCATGACGTGTATGCGGAAGTACGGCCGGATGAAAAAGCATCCACCGTAAAAAGAATCCAGGAGAAGGGTCACAAAGTCGGCATGGTGGGAGACGGCATCAATGATGCCCCTGCCCTGGCTACGGCAGATGTGGGCATGGCCATCGGCTCTGGCACAGACGTGGCCATCGAAACCGCCGGTATTATCCTCTCCGGCAACAGCCTCACCGGTGTTCCCCGGGCCATTCATCTCAGCAAGACCACCATGCGAACCATCCGCCAGAACCTGTTCTGGGCTTTTTTCTACAACCTCGCCCTGATACCCATTGCCGCCGGTATTCTCTATCCGTTTGCAGCCGCACCTGGTTTTCTGAGGGAGTTACACCCCATAATGGCCGCGCTTGCCATGTCTGTCAGCAGCGTTACGGTGGTTTCCAACAGCTTGAGGTTGTATAGAGCCAAAATCACATAGACGTATCTTAAAAATGCATTACGGACCGTACCCTGGCCTTTACCTTACCCTTGCACTCATTTATATGGGTCTGGGTGAAACAAACAAAGCCTTTGAATGGCTGGAAACAGCCAGAGAGGAAGGTGATCCCATACTTCACAATATTAAAGCAAAAGCGGCTTTTAAGCCCCTTCATTCAGATCCGAGATGGCGTACACTACTGCAGAAAATGGGTCTGATATAAATTCTTTCCAGAGCGGGTCAAATTTGCTGCAAACCTCGTTTTGTTCTACGATTGAAATAATTCTAATGGACAGGGTTGCAATATAGAAAAACTGAATTACTTTACTTCCTCACCTTGTCGAACCGCGACGAGGTGTTTTTTTATATCAGTAGGCAACGTCTAAAAACTCAGGAGAATAAAAATGACGGACATTTCAGAAATAACATTGTACAGCGGTGGTCACAAGGGAGCCGAGGCGGAATTCGGCAAACTGGCCGAGGCCTGGAACATGAAAGAGGTAAATATATCCTTTGAGGGGCATAATGCCGAGCGCACCCGTGGCGTTCGGGTGCTGAGCACTGAAGAGCTTCAAAAGGGTGATGTCAGCATGGAAATCGTATCCAAGAGTATGAACCGTACCTACTCCCGGACCAATAAGATCCGAAAAGTCATTCAGTCCATTTTTCATATGGTCAACAGCGGCTACCATGTAATTGCTGTGGGCTGGATACAGACTGACAATACTGTCAAAGGTGGAACCGGCTGGGGCGTCGAATTGGCAAAACTATTGAACCGGCCACTGAGCGTCTATGATCAAGCGCGAATGGGATGGTTTTCCTGGGAGGACAGCCAATGGATTGAAAAAACACCGGTGATCACATCCGATACATTTGCCGGCACCGGTACCCGCTTTCTTTCCGAGGATGGCCAGAAAGCCCTCCATGATCTTTTTGTGCGCAGCTTTGGACCAGCTGAGTAGATACCCGGATCCAAAGGGACCGGCACTGATTCAACCCTATAAGGGATTAATATTGAACATATTCAGCGTGTGGTAAATTCTAAATCCGAATATCGAAATACAAAATAAATCCAAATATCAAATGCTCAAATGATTTAAACATAGTGCTTGGACTTGTATCTCCAAAGTCTTGTTTCGATCATTCAAATTTGGGTCATTAGGTATTATTTAGGATTTCAAATTTCGTGCTTCGGATTTTAGTAGCCACCACCATCGGCATAGCCAAATATCTCTGACCTGGCCCAAAGAACCAGGTTTTATATGACGGAATACAATCGGCGTCTTAAGCAATAAGCCATAAGCGGCAATAAGCTTATTGCTTATTGCCCAAATATTCCTCCGCAAACGCCTTGTAATCAAGAGCACCAAAGGAAGTGGTCCGGTAGAACACCACAGGCTTTCCTACTTCGGCGGAATCGGCGATGGTGGTGTTTGAGCGGATGACTGTGCGATACATGAGTTCTTTTGTGTGATGGTCGTTTCTAAGCCTGGCCAAAGTGTTGTGGCTTACGCGTGTCCGCCGGTCAAACATGGTCGCAAGAATTCCCGATACTTTCAGATCGGGGTTGATTTCACGCTGGACCGCCCCGATGGTGTCAAAAAGCTCCGTCAGGGCGTCAAACGCATAGGGATGGGTCTGGCATGGAACGATCACGGACCCGGCACAGGTAAATACGTTTACGGTCAACAGCGACAGACTTGGGGGGGTGTCCAGGACCATGATATCATATGCTTTTCGTATGGGTTCGAGAGCCTGTTTCAACCGGTTTTCACGACCGGCAATGTCCACCAACTCAACCTCTGCGCCCGCCAGATCGACGTGAGAAGGGATCAGGTCCAATCCTTTCCATTTTGTTTTTACAACAACATCTCCGGCAACCACCGATTCAGGTTGACACACCAGATCGTAGGCTGTCCCAGATGACTTGTCCATGCCAATCCCCAGACCGCGGGTTGCGTTAGCCTGGGGGTCCATGTCTACCACCAGGACCGTTTTCCCTTTCAAAGACAAGGCTGCCGCAAGATTAATGGCCGTTACTGTTTTCCCGACACCCCCTTTTTCATTAGCCACGGCAATTATATCAGCTGCTTTGTTCACCATATCGCTCCCCCTCCGACCCCATTAGGCCCTGTATGTATTATCGTGCTATGATTATATTATTTGGTGCTTTCACGAAGCTGCTCAATTCGCGCCAGAAAATCTCTGGCACTTACCCCAATTTTTTGCAGACCTTCTTTTATCCGCTCCTTGTCCAGGTGTTCCTCTTTAACCGTTTCGATCATTTTTGAAGCATCCGTAAAATAGAATTTGAAACGTTCCCGCAGATCGTCGTTGAGCTGCTGTACCATGACATCCGTCAATCGAAACAGGTATTGAAACTTGACATTCTCCTGATAGTCCCTGAACTGTACGCTTATGGATCGCTCCGTCTCCAGTTTCATACGTCTGAATCCGTCTTCCAGGGCCTTTTGTTTTCTGTGGTTTTGTCTGCTCTCCGATTTTTTCAACAGTTTTCGAAAGGCTTTTATGACCGAATAGAATCCAAAACGCATAACCGCCTCTGTTTTTATTCTGGCAGAATAGCGCATGGTTGTTTCCACCGGAGGCAGACGCAAATTATCTCTCAATCTGAGAACCTTCAGGTCCGCTAAAACCAACCTACTGCCTGGGTTTTCGGGCTGAGACGCACCCGTATCTGCCATGGCTGCCTGGTAATCGGCCATGGCTTCCTTCACCATGGCTGCATAGGGTGTTGCAACCGATTCAAGATGAGACTTGATTTTCTCCTCTTCCTCTCGGATAAACCTGACAATTCTGGGGTGAATCGTTTCAGCCAGATGGCTGTCAACCGCAGCCTTGAAATCCTGGAAAACAAGATAAAGCATCTCCGTAAAACGAGATGATTCAAGGCTTGATTCGTAGGGCTCAAGGTTAAACTGAAAATTTCTGATAAAAGCAATCATGTCTTTTACAACCGGACCGTTCCTGACATCAAAAAACCTGTCAATGATCTGCTTTAGATTCTGTTTAATATTCCGGGATGCACCCTCCAGTGTATTTTTTACCAGCGATGCAATCTGTGTCATCTGCTGCTGGTGGTAAGTCATTTTGCTGATCAGTGATGCCACCCCTTTTGCATCCCCGCTTAAAATCTCCTTATGGATATCAGACCAATGAGCCAGAGACTCGGATATGACACTCAGGCGTTCAATATTGTTTTTTACCAATAGAGAATAGTGTTCTTTTCCCAACTTGGCAAAAAAGTCAGTATTAAACCTTTTTGTCTCGCCATCGGAGAACGCGATAAATGCTGCATCTGCTTCCCAGTGTGAAAACCGCAATTCATCTTTCCGCGACATGGCTTTGAAAGATGCCTTGAATAGATTATAGAGGGATGAAAATATATAAATATCCGGATCGGGCGTAATGATCGACAAATCTTCCCTTGTACGATCAACCAGTGCAGTTAGCCCATCCAGGGTTTCATGTTCACTGAAATCGCTATTGAGGACAAAAAGAATATTTTCAAGAATTCCCATGTTTCTGATAATGGATAGAAAGCGCATGTCTGCCTGGCGCAATCCCGTGCGGCTGCTGATGACATAAATGATGAGGTGGGTCTTTAATAAATAATCCTGTATCATGGATAGATGGAGTGGATTGGGTGAATCACTCCCCTGGCAGTCTGCTATTTCAATATCGTTACCCATATCCCCGCCCCTGATTTCCAGGAGCACATCTTTCAGGTAGACAGCCAGGTGGTCACTCCCCACAAACATTTTCTGCTCGCCAAACAAGTCATCCTCGTATACCTTGGAAAGGTGGTCCGAAGTGATGATGTCTTTCACTAAATCATATCCCTTTAAATAGGAATCGATAAGAATACTGTTGGTGTTGCGGATACCATTGGTCAGCAGGAGATTGGATTGAATGTTCTGGAGGGCTGTGGTCAATGCACGTCGGTCACCTTCTCTGCGAATGTCAAACTGGGTCTCTTCCGACTCCCAAGCGTGCGCGGGAAAAAGTGTCAAAGCCCCTGATATCTCTTCATTCACATCATCCCAGGATTTGAAATAGAGTTTTGCTTTCAGGTACGGGCCCTGCCGAACTCTCGTGACAATCGACGTTACCACACCGGCCCCCCGATTAAGATAGTCAGCCTTGAACAGTGAGTTGACAAACGTGCTTTTTCCGGATTTGATGGCACCGACCACGGCAACCCGAACGATCTCCTCATCCAGCTGCTTCTTGATTGCCTGGCATATCATTTCCCATTCTTTGAACGGAGCCACACCAACGCCTTGCAATTCGCTTGCGGAACCAAGATAGGTGGACATGTCGGTGCAGAGCTGCTGAAGATCTTCTTTATGAGAATGAAAAGAGGTCATATTGATGGCCGATCCCGGTTAAGCACAATTGAAGAACCTCGCAGCATGCGGGCCGCTGCCGAACGGCAGAGCCTGCGGGGAACGGGTTCGCTGTTGCAGTTCATGACAATTCTTACCATGCTGAGCTGAAAATATTTTTTAAAAAAATCAACTTGAAGAGCCCACCAGTCCTGTTTACATGGAGTGAAACCGATTGTCAAAGGGAATGGCTTGTAAATTCTATGGGTTTGTGGTATGTAATAAAAATAAAAAAATGACAATTGAAATTGATCGGTTGTCGTGCTTGCTGCAGATACATAGAGAAAAAAGGGGAAATAATATTCATGTCAGAAAAACATCCGGAATGTCCGCTATACAATCCTTTAAACTGCAAAGAGTATTACAATCCAAAACTCTGTGCCTTTGTAAGGAAAGATAAGGTTTGTCTGAAAAAGAAGAAACCGAAGACGAAACCGAAGAAAAAAATCGAATCCACAGCCTAACCCTACAAACCTCCCACCGTGAATCGATCCATCAGATCGGGCTTCTCCGGTAGGAGGTTTTTTCTTCATGCATGACCCGCTGTGTCAGATAGGAGTATCGGGTCGATCCCCAGTAACTTTACCGCAGCATTCCATCGCTCGCCAACCTTAGATTCAAAAATTATTTTATCATCAACAGGGCAGGTCAGCCACGTATTCTGTAATATTTCGGCCTCTAGCTGCCCCTGCCCCCAGCCGGCACAGCCAATTGCAATCAGGAAAGTTTGCGGTCCCTCACCCTTTGCAATGGCCTCAATGAGATCCATTGTGTTACTCATGGCCAGCGTCGGTGTAATCATGAGACAACCCTCCCAGGAGAACGGCTCCCCATGTAAAATAAATATTTCATTCGGGTGAACCGGCCCACCGATATGAAGCGGTATCATGGATGTCGAAGTCGTATATTCAATCTTCAATTCCCTGAAGATTGAACCGGCCGTAAGAGATGGTATCACACGGTTGACAACAATACCCAAGGCCCCATCCTCTGAATGTTCAGACAGACATGTTACGGTATGAGAGAAATTGAAATCCAGCATGGATGGCATCGCGATCAGAAACTGTCCCTTCAATGGTTCCATTTGTAATTTGTTCCCTTCTTAAACTGAAAGCACTAGGCTCTAACCCGGACAAACCGGAAAAGATAAAGATTTAATATCACGAAATCACGAAAGTACGATACCACGAAAAAAAGAATGAATATTTTCGTGTTTTTAAGATTTCGTGATTTCTTTTGATTTTTTGCCGCAAAATACACAAGCATACATTTAAAGGGACGAACTGCATTTTCAATAACCAATTCAATTCCTTTAGTCAACATGCCTTCGATTAATAAACAATTTGTTTGATTTGACCATGCATGTTCTATATAGTGATTGTGTGGTTGATTAGAAGCTATCTCAAAAAAAAATTGGCCCAATTTCTGTGAAGGAGACGGGAAATGATTGCTAGAACACTCACTATATTGGCAGTTCTGTCACTGATTCCGATCCCTGCCTGCGCTGAATACTATAAGTACAAGGACACCACCGGTTTCATCAGGTTCACAGACAATCTCCTCGATGTCCCAAAGGACCAGCGGGAAAATATTCAGGCCTACAAAGAATCTGCTTCACCTGAGCCAAGACCTGAGACCGCTGGTGTAATGCAAGAGGAAGCGACTTTCAAAGACAATAACAGCCAGATCGAACAGCTCAACAGTGAAAGAGAATCCCTGGAACAATCGTTCAAGGAATTGGAAGCGGAACGAAACTTTCTTTTGGAATCATCGCCAAGCCCCCAGGAGAAAGAGGTTTATCAAGCTTACAGGAAGCGCGTTGAGACATTCAATGATAAAATAAAGTCCTACGAAGAGCAACGAAAGATATTTCAATCCAAGATCGATGCTTTCAATGCTGAAATCGAGAACCCATAGGATGGGATTCCCACCATTTCATAGATGGGAACTTAAAGCAGTTTCTATACAAATCTGTAGTATTCCGCATAAAACCGAACTTTCCTGATCGCTATGCGACGCTCCATCTCGCGCTGCTGTTCCTTGCGGCGGCAAGCAGTACCGCAACGCCGGTCATTCTCGATGAAACAGCTGACCTTTCTTCGATCATTACCTTTCCTTTTTTCAATCTTGTATTCCCATTTGACGGGAAACCACAAATCCTATCTGGTTTTTGACCGGGTATTGATATGGATCTTAACACAACTTTCGGGTTTCACTATTAATAGAGCGAAATGGGTGATCCAATGGTGATTTGCGCTGTTTGAGTCGCTTAGGGCACCTTACATCAGCGCATGTTAATAAAATACAATATGT
>JASJGV010000538.1:0-3839 GCA_033791325.1 Desulfobacterales bacterium
GATTGAGTTGGTTGACCTGGAGATCCTCGTTCCATGGCTCACCACCCTTGATGTCGATTGCTCCGCACAAAGCACTCAGTGAGGCAATGGCCCGAATAGTGTTGAACCCGTTGGTCTGATGTTCCAGAGAAATCCCTGTAAAACTGACACATTGAGGAAGGCTTTGCAGCATCATGTTTTGCATTTGACCGATAATCTGTTCCGAAACACCTGTCTGCCCTGCTACGTAGGTCAATGTGAATTTTTCTGCATATAAAGCCAGTTCTTCAAACCCGAGGCTGTATGACGTGACAAAATCCAGGTCATATGCTTTCTCATGGATGAGAAAGCGAATCAGGCAAAGGGCCAGAGCCGCGTCCGTACCTGGACGCACCTGTAAAAAAAGATCTGCTTTCTTAGCCGCCACAGAAAGACGCGGGTCCACCACAACCAACTTGCCTCCCTGTCGTCTTGATCGATTGATACGTTGCATGAACGGTGGGTGAGAATAGGCAGGATTGGATCCCCACAAAATCGTCATGCGAGCCCTCTCAAAATCAGGCGGGTAGGACCAGTACCCCTGACAGGTCTGGTAAGCCATGAGACGCAGTGCAAAACAGACGGAATCCGCGGTAAAAAAATTGGGCGACCCAAAAGCGTGAATGAACCGCTGGGCATAGGCCTCCTGTTGAAGAAAGCCGATGGCCTCACCGGTCCAGGCGCTCATGGCACGGGCTCCGAAGCTGTCTTTGATATCCAGAATTTTCCGGGCTATTTCATCCAGTGCGTCATCATAGGAAATGGCGGAAAAACCGCCTTTGGCCGTCCGTTTGAGACACCCGCCCAAACGATCTGAATGGTAAACCCATTCCCTTACTTCACGCCCCTTGGGGCACACCATTCCCAGGTTTTCGTGATGGCATTTATTACCGGAAACCCTTGCGATTCCCCCGTCTTTAATATGCACAACTATCCCACAGTGATGCGCACACTGCCGGCAAAGGGTGTGAATGGAGCCATTATCGATGATGGTCTTGGATTGCATTGCGTTTCGCTTTGTCTCATCTAATAAAATCGTAGAACGATTTTATAGAACGCGACTGTGTCGCTCCGATGCAAAAGACTAAAATTTCTATCCCTGCATCAAGCTAAAGAGTATTGCGGAATTTTTCCGAAATCCTTCAGATTTCAGCACCGCACTTTCACAATAGTATGGATCATAATCTATAATTTGAATCCATCTCGCGCTGCAAGCAGCGTGGGATTCAAATTTAAAAAAGACAGAATACCTTATTCGATGTTCAGCGTTCGATGTTGGACGTTCATCACTTATCAGACAGAAAGCTGTTTCCCGGCCAATCGATCTGCAGCCTTTTCTAAAATTAAATCGAGTCGTTTGACAGCCTCGTTGGGCAGTCTGTCCGGCTTATGGGTAGCCAGTATATCCAATGCCTTTTCAATAACCACTTCGCTGTATCGTTTCCCGCCATTTTTATTCCAGATATCAGGACTCTGGCGGTTGCTGAAGCGTGGGATCCAGTGTTCCTCCCTGCAGTATCTCAGGGTCTGTTCATGGGCCAGGAAATTGCCCCCCGGCCCCACCTCGTGGATGACATCCAACCCGATCCGATTCCGGGAGATGTCAAAACCGCGTTTGATTCTGCGGACATAGCTGATGATCTCACTGCACATGACCACCGAAGCCACGGATCCGGCCAGACCCTGCCCGAGGTAACCAACATCGTGCACCAGATTGCAGCCGTCCATGGTTGCCATCATGATGGAGGCCATGGACTCCATGGCAGCCTGCTCGTCAAGGGACCCGGCATCGCTGCAGCCGGCTTCACCCCAGACCGGGAGCCCGTAGTAGTGGTAGAGATCGCAACATGCAGAGTGGGTTAAGCGCTCATCCGGGCTGGCATAGACGGTGGTACCGGTACGCATATCCATAGGCGTGGCGCTGAACCCGGTAATTGCCGGGGCGCCCTTTGTTCTCAGTTGCTGGATGACGAGACCGCTGAGAGCTTCGGCATTGGCAACCACAATAGCTCCGGCAAGGGTGACCGGTCCACTGCCACCCGACAGAAGTGCAGGCGAATAGTTCAGGGGGATACCATTGTCCGCACACATGAGCAGCTTGTCCACAGCACCGGAGGAGTGAACCAGGGGGCTGATGGGTTCGGCATAGTGAATGATAAACGGTTTTTCCCGAAGCCTGTCTTGGCCCCCCAGCACATCGGACGCCATCTCCAGAATAACACCCAGATCTTCAGCGCCTGCGGATGTGAAATAGATGGGCTTGGGCGAATTTTCCATCAGGGCCTTGAATTCCAGGATAAAAGCAAGGTTTCCGGGCACGTCCAGGGGAAAGGCATTGGACGCGATAAAATCGATCTCCTGACAGTAGTCACCTACAACGGCGGAGTCGATGACATCCTGCAGACGGGAAGGCCTGAGTTGGCCTGTTTTCAGATCCCAGGTGCTGAGAAGATCCGTTCCCATACCAAAGCAGACGTTGGTTCCCCCCAGCACCATGGCGGGATCACCATTGCGGTTATACACCGTAACACTCGATGGCGCACTTTGTATGCTCTTCTCCACCAACTTGGCTGGAATTCTCACAATCTGCTCATCGACTACCCGGCATCCGGCATCTTTCAGAAGGTCAAGCGCCTCTTCATTCAGAACCTTTACCCCGGTTTTTTCCAGAAGCGTAAGCGTAGCCTGATGAATCTCTTTTATCTGTTCTTCCGTTAACAGACGGTATTCTGGAATACATTGTGACTTAAAACCTGTTTGCATATCTATTCCCTATTATTCACCCGGCGACAAAATATCCTCACCCCGTCATGTATGATTTGATCAGGTGTCCGGTATCTTCTGGAAAATCGCTTTCACATAAAGGACAATTTCAGAATATTTAACTGCTGCCAAAAAATCGGGGTATCTTAGCTTTGAAAAAGCTCCTAAATATTTTTTATCAAAAAATATTTTCTTTAATCACCCTGCTGAAGTGATCGATGTGTCGTTTCATAATCTTTTTGGCATTCTCGTGCTCTCTTTTCTCTATGGCCCGCAGGAGTTCCGTCAGCTCATCAAACTGCTCGCGAAATTCGGCAGCAGAAAACCCCACCTGAAACCAATACATGGACATCTTGTACAGAAGCGACTCGATCATCGCCTTAAGTTGTTTGTTTCCCGAGGCATCGTATAAAACCCCATGGAATGCCATATCGATATCCGACAATTTTTTTAATGCGGGCATGGAATTGGTTTTAACTTTGGAGGCGCTCTCAAGCAGTTGCCGGAGTCTGTCTAACTGGTCAGGCTCGATATGCAGTGCCGCCAGTTCAGCCGCCAATCCTTCCAGCTCGCGACGTAGTTGGATAGTATCACGCAAAGTCCTTATGTCCAGGCTCACCACACGCGTTCCCAGCTTGGGTATAATCTCGATGAGGCCGTTTCTCTGGAGTTCCTGAAAGATTTCCCTCAGAGGCGTTCTGCCGACCCGGTATTCCTGCATCAACTCCTTTTCATAGAGTTGCTGACCTGCATCAAATTCGTTGGTGATAATCTTATACCGCAGACTCTCATAGATTTCTTTTTTTGGAGACATCCTCCCCTCCCCGCCTGTCTAATGACCCCCATAATTGATACCAGGAAAATACTTGACAGGCCCTGCTTTCGCTTATATACAACATGCATATAACATGCATGTCAGATGCGTTGCAATATTTATTTTGAACCGAAATAGCGAGCGCATTCCCCGTAGCTTGCTGCGAGGTTCTTCAATCATCTCTAAAATGAGCTGATTCAAAAAAAGGGTTCGAAGGATTTAAGACCAAGGTTGGAGGTTTGGA
>JASJGV010000539.1:0-5456 GCA_033791325.1 Desulfobacterales bacterium
GGGAGCTGTTTTTGACATCGCCCTGATCGATATGACCATGCCGGAAATGGACGGCATCGAATTGCTGGAGGTCATTAAAAACGCCAGCCCGAGGACGGAGTGCATCATGGTGACCGCCGTCAACGAGGCCCGGGTCGCGGTGGAATGCCTCAAAAAAGGTGCCTACGACTACCTGCTCAAGCCCGTTTCCAAGGAAGATCTGGCCTTGTCCATTCACCGGGCACTGGAGCACAAACGCCTGCTCGATCTTCGGGACATCGGAAAGCAGCAGGTGATACCCCGTCTTAAGAATAAAGATGCTTTCAGAGAAATAAATACTGTCTCAAAACGTATGATGCGGGTACTCAAAGAAGCGGAACTGCATGCGGCCAGCAATGTACCCATGCTCATCACCGGTGAAAGCGGGACAGGCAAGGAATTGCTCGCTCGGGCCATCCACCGGGCCAGTCCCAGAAGAGCCCACCCGTTTACGGCCATCAACATGGCCTCACTCAACGGAAATCTATTCGATGCCGAATTCTTCGGACATACACGAGGTGCCTACACAGGTGCGGAAAAAGACCGGGCCGGATATCTGGAATACACCGACAAGGGAACTCTTTTTTTAGATGAAATCGGGCTTCTCCCCATGGAGGTTCAGGGAAAACTTCTGCGCTTTATGCAGGATGGCAGATACCTTAAGCTGGGAACCAGTGCCGATACGCATGCAGATGTTCGCTTTGTTGCCGCGACCAACACTGACCTGGAAGCCCGCATGAAACAACATCTGTTTAGAAAAGATCTATATTACCGCATCCGGGGCGGGTGGCTGCATTTGCCACCCCTGCGGGAACGTAAAAAAGATATCCCCTTGCTGATAAGAACATTTCTTTCGGCCCATTATGACCTTGAAAAGGGAAATTTTATTACGCCTGAGGCTCTTGATATTCTTATAAATTATGATTTCCCTGGTAATGTCCGGGAGCTTAAGGCCATGGTACAGTCGGCCATCAACCTGGCCCAGGGAAAACCCATCTCGCCCCGATATCTCCCGGAATCCATTCGACATCAAAAACGTCTCAAGCCCATGAAGCTGCCCCCGGGGACGACCTCCCTGGCTCCCCTGGAGACGATTGAAAAAAACCATATTCTGCATGTTTACAGGCAGCTGGGGAAAAATAAGTCACAGACCGCAAGGGTTCTCGGAATCGGTTTGAATACCTTACGTAGAAAACTTGCCATATATGGGGAAAAAGGCCATCAAACCACTAACTGCTTTAGCGTTTGATAAATGAGGGGAATAAAAATGGCCGGGAGCATATTAGCAGTTTTGAGTTTTTTTATCTCCAGGAGGTTGAGACCAATGGCCATGATTAAGAGACCACCGACAGCAGACATCTGGGCCACGACGACCGGCGTAAGGAAATGCTTCAAGGTCGAGGCCGCCAATGTGATGACCCCCTGATATAGAAAAACAGACACGGCTGAAAAGAGAACGCCGATACCCAGGGTGGAGGCAAACAGGATTGATCCGATACAGTCAAGGAGTGACTTTGCGAACAGTGTCTGATGGTTACCTGACAGCCCGCTCTCCAGGGATCCCACAATAGCCATAGCCCCCACACAATAAACCAGACTGGCTGTCACAAACCCCTTGGCCACGCCGTCGCTGTCTCCGGACACCAGGCGCCCCAACCCTTTACCCAACTGTTCGAGCCGATCTTCGATGCGCAGCCGTTCGCCGATGACACTGCCGATGGCCAGGCTGATGATGATGATTAGTATATCATCGGTTTCGAGCGCTGTTTTCAGCCCGATCAGGATCACAGCAAGACCAATGGCATGCATAATGGTTTTGCTGTATTTCTCTGGAATACTACCCTTAAAGAGGAGCCCGACAAGACTTCCTGCAATAATTGCCACGGTGTTGACGATGGTCCCGAGCATGGGGGGATGTTCCTTTCAGCCAAAAGTCGTTGATGAAGATTGTATCAAGCACCGTGACATAGCCAAATACCCTGGAAATAACAACCGCGAAAATCAATTCAAGCATTTATTTGGAAAAAATCCCTGTCCGTATCATTTTTTCTTGAAGACAGGACATCCCCGACACATCTTTTTAAGTTGTAATACCGTATCATCAGACAGCAAAAAAAGATGATCCCGGTTAATAATACTTAGACCCATAATGGCATTTGTCTGATATGGGCATACGGGTGTGTTCCAGTTTTCACAACGTGCAAATAGCAACTCGGGGGTAATAAATCGATCAATCATGTGGCGGTATCCTCGCGAATCGTCTTTATAGCGTATAGCCGGACCTATATAAAGCTCTGTCACAAGGGTGTCAGATTGTTAACAAATATCAATGCCGAATTACTTTGGCTAAAATACGGCTATTAAACAGGTAGGTTGCCTGGAAGAGCGGTTTACCGTTCGCCACGCTGATAGGGCTCGCCCAGCATGGCGGGCGCATTCAATTTTCGGTGATCACCCAGACCGATGATCAATAAAACCACCAGTGTTGTCAGGTAGGGAAGCATCGCCAGAAAATTAGGCGAAATACCCAAGGGCTGAAGCAGATACTGGAGCACGAAAATACCACCAAAAAGGAATGCACCGATCATGGCCCTGGTAGGATTCCAGAGCGCAAAAATGGTCAGGGCGATGACGATCCAACCCCTGCCTGCGGTCATGCCCTCAATCCATGATTTGCTGTAGGATATGGATAAATGGGCGCCTGCCAAACCAGAAAAAGCCCCGCCCGCCAGAACACAGGCATAGCGTATTAAGGAAACATTGACGCCTTGAGCCTCAGTGGCTTTCGGGTTTTCGCCCGTGGATCGAATCTTGATGCCGATACGTGTATGTTCCAGGGTAAACCAGGCCGCAATAGCCAGAAAAATCGCCATATAAAAGAAGGGGCTTTGGTCGAAGAAAATAGGGCCTATAAATGGAATATCGGCGAGTACCGGTATGGGGAAGGTTTGCATTTTGACCGTAAGGGGTTTTCCCACATAAGGTTTGCCTACGAGCCCGGAAATGCCCAGCCCAAGCATGGTCAAGGCCAGCCCGGACACCACCTGGTTCGACTGTAGTGTTATGGAAGCAAATGCGTGAACCATGGAGATCATCATGCCGGCAAACACAGCTGCATAAAGACCAAGCCAGGGGCTCTTGGTATAGAAAGTGACAATAAATGCCGTGACGGCTCCGATGGACATGACACCCTCTACGCCCAGGTTCAGAATTCCTGATCGTTCACAGATAATCTCCCCGATTGTGCCCAAAAGCAGGGGGGTGCCGGCGATGAGTGTCCGCTGGGCAACAGAGATGATGATGTCTTCCATAGATGGTACCTTCTCCTTGAAGTATCAGGCGGTTAGCAAGCTTGCCTTTCGAAGTTTGATTATGAATGCCTGGGTCTTGATCTGATCAGTCGCACCTTATGTTTGAGAAAAAAATCTCCCATGATAAGAAAAACGAGCAGCGTTCCGTTAAAGATTTCTACGGTTGCGGCTGGCAGACCGAGGGATATCTGTATGGCGTCCCCGCCCACCAGAATACCTGCAAAAAAGAGACCCGAAACAATGACGAAAAGCGGGTTCAACTTGGCCAGCCAGGCCACGATAATGGCTGTGTATCCATACCCCGAGGATATGGCGTCGGGATAGCTCAAATAGTGATGAATCCCCGCGGCTTCTCCCACACCCGCAAGGCCAGCCATCCCTCCGCTTATTGCCATGATAATCAGGGTTGTCTTGAAAAAGTTGATGCCGGCATAACGCCCGGCTTCGGGATTCTCCCCAATGACCCTGACTTCATATCCAAATCGTGTCTTGTAGAGAACAATGGCCAGCAGGACAACCGAAATAATAGCCAACAACAGGGTAACATAGTGAATTCTGGACCCGGGCAATAGACCCAGGATCGCCGTCGCCGGAAGATCGTCCGTGACTGGAAAGCCGAATTTTGTCTTGCCTTTCCAGGGACCCACAACCAGGAAAATCATGAATTCGGCACAAATGTAATTCATCATCAAGGTAGATATCACTTCGTTGATGGCGTATTTAATCTTCAATATTGCCGGAATCACCCCCCATAGGGCACCCCCTGCAAAGCCGGCGATAAACATCAGGGGCACAATGACAACGGCCGGAAGGTGTGGTCCCCAGGAGAGCCCCACCCAGGTACCGAAAATCGCTCCCATTAATAACTGGCTTTCCGCTCCAATATTCCAGAACTTTGCCCTAAAAGCCATGGCCAGACCTCCGCTAATGAGAATCAGGGGAATGGCCTTTGTAATGGTTTCTTTGATCCCGTAAAAACTGCCAAACGATCCAGAAAAAATTTTATAAAAAGCAAACATGGGATTTACACCGGAAAGCAGAAAGATAAGCCCGATGGTCATCATACCCGCACCCAGTGATGCCAGCAGTGTCAGCACCGATGTTCTTGGGGTAGTCTTAATTCTATCCGTTACATTGATCTTAAACATTATTTCCCGTTTTATGGGCCCAACCAATGTCCGCTTTTAAAGGGTTGACTCAATTCTTGTGGAGCCGGTCATCATCATGCCGATATCCGCCAGGCGTGAATCCTGGGCATCCAGAATTCCCATGAATTCGCCTTGGAATATCACGGCAATCCGATCACAGAGCTCAAAGATTTCTTCCAGGTCTTCTGAAACCAGAAGCACTGCCCCCCCCTCTCTCCGTCGTTTCAGCAGCTGCTTGCGAAGATACTCTGTTGCCCCCACATCCAATCCGTATGTGGGATGAGACGCCACCAGCAGTGAGGGTGCTTGGCTGATTTCACGACCCAGGATTAATTTTTGAATGTTTCCACCGGAAAGATTCTTGGTTTGAACATAAATAGAGGGCGCCATAACCTGAAACGTTTTCAGAAGTTGGCTTGTGTGCTCCTTGATATTTTTGTAAGTCAAAAACTTGTTTTTGGTGTACTTGCCAAGGTGATGCTGTTTGAGAATTGCATTTTCATACAGATACAGCCCCGGTGCGATGCCAAATTTAATACGCTCTTCCGGTACATGGGAAATACCCTTGTCGTAAGCAACCCGGGGAGACACATTGGTGATGTTCTGGCCGTTGATATGCACGGATCCGGTATCACTTTTCCTGAGGCCGGTGATGGCTTCAACCAGTTCCCTCTGGCCGTTACCAGAAACACCTGCGATACCAAAAATTTCATTTTGAAAAATATTGAAGGAAATATCCTTTACCATGGGATGCCCTTTGTCACCGACGACACAGAGGTGCTTGACCTCCAGAACTTCTTTGCTTTTGGGCATCTCTTCTTTTTCAATATTAAAAATGACATCCCGACCGATCATCATGCGGGCTAAGGCTTTTTTGTCCACGTCTCTGGTTTCTGCATTTCCGGTAACCTTGCCCTTGCTCAAGACGGTTACACGGTCACAAAGCGCCATGATTTCATCCAGTTTATGACTGATCAGG
>JASJGV010000540.1:0-2868 GCA_033791325.1 Desulfobacterales bacterium
TTGGAGATCATCTTGCCCGTGGGTACGGGTGCTTCGGAAATGCGGGCGCAGGCATAGTAGTCACCGATGGATTCGATCATGGATGCCAGGTATCCGGCCAGCATACCAAAGGCGCCGGCCCACAGCACTGAACTGCCGAAATCCGGCAAGCCCCACTTAAATGGCATCATAGGTTTGAAACTGACCCATGATGCGGATGCGATAAGGTCGAGTTTGCCGGACAGATTGGCGGCATCGCCGGCAGGTATGAGCCCCGTGAGGGTTCCCAGCAGGGCCAAAATCCATCCGGTAGCGATGGCCAGCAGGACCGGAAACAGCATGAACGCCCTTGATTTGTGGGAAAAGACCTGGGAGTAGAGAATCAAGGCGGTCAGGGTAATCAAGGAAATGATCCAGTTGCCTGCCATCCACGGTGCACCGATATTAAAAAGCGCAAGTCCAATCATGGCAATGGTGGGGCCGATGACAATGGGGCTGATAATTTTTCGGACATGACCCATGATACCGGTGTATCCCAGAACGATTTCCACCACGGATGCGACCATGATAGCGCCGGAAACCATCTGGATCTTGACTTGCCAGAGGGGGATGCCGGCAGCTGAAAATTTTTCTGCAGTCACCATACCGAGAATTGCGAATGTGGGCCCTAAAAAAGAGAATGTTCCACCCTGGACAACAGGCAGTTTGTTCCCGAGAGGGGACTGCTGAATCAGCGTACACAATCCTGAAGTAAAAAAGATGGTTGAGATCAACAAGGCCATTTGCTCGAGAGGGAGCCCCATGGCGCCACCGACGATGAACGGGATCAGCACGGTCGCCCCGAACATGGTCAAATATTGTTGAATACCCAGTAGTACGGCAAGACCCCATTTGGGCTTGCTTCCGATGGGGTACACAATCCAATGTTTGTGTTCACTCGTTTCTTCACTCATGTTGCTTGCCCCTCCTTCCTGTTTGCCCATACACTTGGGCCGGGTTAATATTTACGAACAAAAAGACAAACTGCTTTTCGAATATGTATCAAGCTCGTATTGCTTGGGCTGCCATCCTCCGGGCCCTTATTTGCTGGGAAGCGAGGATGCTTGGAGGCTGGGGTGCTGCTAATCGCTGATGGCCATTAGTCACACTCGGACCCTTGAACCCTCGAACCCTGATTTTTTACGGTAACTGCTGGCAAATCTCCGTGTACATTTCAGGTCTTCTGTCCCGAAAAAACTGCCAGCCGTCCCTGACTTCACGGATCAAATCAAGATCAAGATCAGCGATAACCACTTCATCCTTGTCTTCGCTGCCTTTCACCATCATTTCGCCACGTGGATCAACAAAGTAGCTGGAACCATAAAACCGCCCGAACTCCCAGGGCTTTTCAACACCGATCCGGTTGTTAGCACCGATAAAAACACCATTGGCCACTGCCTGGGCCGGCTGTTCAAGCTCCCAGAGATACTGGGATTTTCCGGCGGTCGTGGCAGATGGGTTGAAAAGAATTTCAGCGCCGTTGAGGGCCAGCACCCTGGCACATTCAGGAAAGTGCCTGTCATAGCAGATGAAAATACCAATTTTGGCATAGGCAGTCTGGAATACCGGGAAACCGAGATTACCCGGTTTGAAATAAAATTTTTCCCAGAAACCGGGCCAGGTGTGGGGGATCTGAATTTTTCTGAACTTGCCCAGGTATTTACCATCGGCATCCACCACGGCAGCCGTGTTGTAGTAAACACCATCCATTGCTTTCTCGTAAACCGGTATGACCATTACCATATTATACTTTTTGGCATACTCGGCCAGAAGATCGGTGGTGGGGCCGGGTACGGTTTCGGCTGTGGCATACCACTTGGTATCCTGCTCACAACAGAAATAGGGTCCATAGAATATTTCCTGTAAACAAAGGATGTTGACACCTTTTGTGCCGGCCTCCTCGATGAGGGGAATGTGCTTTTCGATCATGGCCTGCTTGATTTCGGAAGGTGTTCCGTCGTGTTTTGGGTTTGAAGCTTGGATATGGGCACACTTAATAAGTCTTGACATGTCGATCCCCTTTTCTATTATCTGAATTGAATGATTTTTTATCTCGACTTGCACCAATCTCTTGCGGATCAAGGGTTCGCAAAAAGCCTCGACAGATCCACGGGTATGCCTACGGTTTTTGCGAAACCTCCTCCATCAAGATCTTGGCACATTTCTTCTGGAAAAATCGCTCAGTTCAGATAGTATCTAAATTGTAGCTATTTTCGGTTCAATATGTATCTTATGTAGGGAATCGGCGTCAAGTGTTTTTGACGTGATTTGTATTGTAAAAACGTGTCATATTTTCTATATGTTTATCTTGTCGGGCTTTCCCATATGCCCGGAGTCTGTTTACAAAAGGAGGCCATTGAGTGAATTGTGCAGATCATTTCAAACAGATGAGCAAGGGATTTGATTTTGGACAGGCTCTGGCAGAGGTTGACCGCTGTCTTCTTTGTCATGATGCACCCTGTTCCAAGGCATGTCCCGCGGAAACAAACCCGGCTGAATTCATTCGAAAGTTCCGGTTTCGAAATATCACAGGGGCTATCCGGACGATTAAAAAGAACAACATTCTCGGTGGTGCCTGCGGCGTGTTGTGCCCCACGGCCGAGTTGTGTGAAAAAGAGTGCAGTGCAACGGGTATCGGTCAGCCCATCGCCATTGGCAAAATCCAGCGATTTCTTGTCGAACATGCCCGGGAACTGGATTTCAAGGTGTTCGAGAAAGCAGAGCCGCGGCCTGAAAAAATTGCGGTGATGGGATCGGGGCCTGCGGGGTTGAGCTGTGCTGCGGACCTGGCCAAGGACGGTTCTCGTGTCACGGTTTTTGAAGCACGCAAAGAGCCCGGCGGTGTCCTGC
>JASJGV010000541.1:0-3239 GCA_033791325.1 Desulfobacterales bacterium
CGCTCGTCAGTCAACTGGTCATGAGCAACCTCGTTCGGCCAGCTGCGGTCCAGCAGATGGAGACGTTTCAGGCCGGCATCACCTTTGCCAGGACCGAAGGGTTTATAAGCGCGCCTGAGACAGATCATGCGATCGCGGTCGTCATTCAGGAGGCACTTAAGGCTAAAGAGGAAGGGAAAGAAAAGGTTATTCTCTTTAACTGGAGCGGACATGGGCTGATCGACATGAACGCCTATGAGGCTTATCTTGCCGGCCAACTTGAAGATTACGCACTTTCAGAAGAAGAGTTAACCCGAGCACTGGGACAGCTTGAAGGTCTGCCGAAACCCAAGCAATACGTTCCCGCTAAATAAAAATCAATGTGCTGATCAGATACCGGGGGCCCTTTTGGCCCCCGGTATTTGGTAATTAAAAGAGATGAGATGAGCAAACCATCCAAACCACCTGATGACGAACGTCAGATTCGGTGCCCCAAGCTTGGGCACCAACTTTATTTTTCGTATTGCGTCAAAGAGAATCAGGGGATTCCCTGTTTCCGGACGCTTGACTGCTGGTTTGAGCATTTTGAGGTGGCCGCCTTCCTTGAAAAAGCACTCACACCTGCCGAATGGAAAGCTGCTTTCGCAAAGCCTCCCAAACCCAAAATGCTCTCCCTGCTTGAAATGATCGAACAGGCAAAAAAAAGGCAGACCAAAGAATCTTAACGGAACGTTTTTTTGAATAAGCGGATTGTTTCAGAAGGGTCAGTGAAAACATGAAGATGATGCGGGAGACGGCATGAAACCGTCCCCCGTCAAACGGCATGAAACCGTCCCCCGTCAAATGGATCGTTATTGTACCGCGGCAAATCCGAGATCAAAGGCCTTGAGATTCGACTCCGCGAAGGCCTTTTTGGTTGAAGTCGAAATGGTCTTTTTCATATCGGCTGCAGTGATGGGAATCGTTTCTGAGCCGATGAGCGCGCCCAGCATGACCATGTTCAAGGACAACGGATTGCCGGCCTTTTCAGCCAGGGCGGATCCGTCAAAGGCGATGACCTTATCGATTTTGGCTTTGATCAAGGATAAAATTTCTTTCAAAGGTGGATAAACACCCTGTCCCAGAGCCGCAGTGAACGGTTGCATTGATCTTGTGTTGGTGATCACAATGGTTTTGCGGTTGCATTTATCCAGGCCCCGCAGGGTTTCAAGGGGCTCGAAACTCAGGAATACATCGCTTTCGCCGGGAGAAACAATCGGGCTGCTGATGTCGCCCAATAAAACAGCTGATTCCACAATTCCCCCCCGTTGCGCCATGCCGTGTATTTCACTGGCAACCACGGGTATGTCCAGAGAAAGGGCTGCCTCTCCCAGAAGATTTGTGGCCAAAAGATTTCCCTGGCCGCCGACGCCGATAACGACTATTTTTTTTGGTTCCATAAAAGCCTCCCGCTATTATTCTTTTATTGGCAAAATTGCATTTTCCGGACAGATTTGCGCGCATACCGTGCACCCGGTGCAAAGATGTTTATGGATTCCCACTTTTTCATCTTCCATGTACATGGCCGGGCAGGCCAGTTTGTTTAAGCAAATCTTGTGATTCTGACATTTTTCCTGATTGATATAAAAAGGCTTTGAGCGTTTCAGCTGGCTCGTGGCCCTGGCAAACATAGGACACATCTCCTCAGAAATGATGACTGATATGCCGTCATATTCAGCGGACGCTTTAATTTTTTCGATGGCACTTTTAACCCTGAAAGGCCGGATCAGATGCACATCTTCAACGCCACACCCCCTGACGATCTGCTCGATGGAAACGCGTGTGCGCGGGACCCCCAGAGCCAGCGGCTCAGTGTCCACGCCGGGGTGGATCTGGTATCCGGTCATCGCCGTCGTACCATTATCCAGGATGACCAGCGTGAATTTGTGATTGTTGTGGACGCCATTGATCAGGCCGGTGATGCCGGAATGAAAAAAAGTGGAATCACCGATGAAACCGACCACCTTTTGATCGGTGGCCTGGGAAAAGCCGCAGGAAGACGTCGCTGAAGACCCCATGCAAATAATGAAATCGGCCATGTTAAAAGGCGGCATAATCCCCAAGGTGTAACATCCGATATCGGTGGGATAGACGGTATCCGTTCCATAGACCTCTTTGACCGCGTAATAAGTGGCCCGGTGGGGGCAGCCCGCACACAGATTGGGGGGACGTCCGGGCAGCGGCGGCACATCGGAGAGGTCCGGAATTTCCGGCTGGCTGTAATCCACACCGAAATACCCGGCAATGGCTTCTCGAACCATACGCGGATTATATTCCAGCAGGCGCGATAAAGAGCCCACCCCTTTGCCGTTTATAGCGATAGTCATACTGTTTCGCTGGGCCAATGCCTGCAGTTCTTTTTCGTTCAGGGGTTCAAGCTCTTCGACCACGAGTACTTTTTCTACCTGGCTCATAAATTCCAGACACAGCTTCTCGGGCAACGGCCAGGAGAATCCCAGCTTTAAAATACTCACCTGATCGGAAATGCCCAGATCTGCCACGGCATCCATCACATAATTGAAGCTCACGCCGTTGGCGACAATTCCCCATTTTACTTTGCCGATGATTGCGTTGTACGCCCAGGTTTCCGCGATTTCCTGTGCCTGTTGATATTTTTCCAAAAGGTGCTTGTGAAGCACCCGGGAGTGGGCCGGCATGGTAACCCACTGGGCGGGGTTCTTTTCAAATCGGCCCTTTGTTTTAAACGGTTTTAATTCGCCCAGCTCGACTTTGCCCCGGATATGATTCAAGCGGGTGGTGGTTCGTAAAAGGACCGGTAGCTTGAGCGTTTCGGACAGGTCGAAGGCCATTGCAGTGACATCTTTGAGTTCTTGCGCATTTGTGGGTTCCAGCAAAGGAATCCCTGCCAGACGGGCATACTGACGGTTGTCCTGTTCATTTTGACTCGAGAAAAGATAAGGATCGTCAGCGTTAACGATGACCATGCCCCCCTCGACCCCCACATATGCCAGGGACATCAAGGGATCGGCTGCCACATTGAGTCCGACCTGTTTCACGGTGACCATTGTTCTAAGACCACTGGCAGCCGCAGCTGAAGCCACTTCCAGCGCGACTTTCTCATTGGTGGAGTACTCGAAATAAAGGTCCGTCTCCTGGCTGATGTCAAAAAATTGGGCGGGGATTTCCGACGAGGGGGTTCCCGGATAGCAGGTGGCAAACGACATTCCGGCCTCAAGGGCTCCCCGGGCAATGGCTTCGTT
>JASJGV010000542.1:0-3143 GCA_033791325.1 Desulfobacterales bacterium
TTTCGCATTGATTGTTTTCATTTAGAATTTCGAATTTAGTGCTTCTAATTTAATTGTTGATCCTAATGGTTATTTCCACCGAAACTCTCGAATCTTTGACCAACCTTAACGAGTGAATGTTACTCCAGCACATTCAATATCTTGTTGGCGGAATCCGTTACCACCGTCCCAGGACCGAAAACCCCTACGGCACCGGCATCATACAGGAAATCGTAATCAGCCTGGGGTATCACGCCGCCCACAACCACCCGGATGTCAGCACCCCCTCCTTTTTTGAGTTCCGATATGAGCTGGGGAACCAGGGTTTTGTGGCCGGCAGCCAGGCTGGAGACGCCCACAACATGGACATCGTTTTCCACTGCCATTTTGGCAGCCTCTTCGGGTGTCTGAAACATGGGGCTGATGTCCACATCGAAGCCCAGGTCGGCAAAGGCTGTGGCAATAACCTTGATACCTCTGTCATGGCCGTCCTGCCCCATTTTCGTCACCAGAATTCTTGGACGCCGGCCTTCCCGCTCCATAAAGTCATCGCATCGTTTTCTTACAGATGCAAAAATTTCACTGTCGCCATACTCCGACGCATAGGCCCCGGAAATACATTGGGTGGTCGCAACAAAACGGCCGAAAACAGATTCCATGGCATCAGATACTTCACCCACAGTTGCACGCGCCCGAACAGCAGATATACAGGCTTCCAGAAGGTTGCCATCAGCTCCGGCCACACGTTTAACATTGGCAAGGGCCTCCTGAACCACCCCGCTGTCTCTTGCGGCCTTTATCTCTTTCAGTCGTTGAATCTGCTCGTCGCGGACCGTTTCTGACACCGCCAGGAATTCCTCGAGGGGCTCTTCCTCGATCCGATGTTTGTTCACGCCCACGATAACATCCAGACCCTGGTCGATTCGTGCCTGCTTGCGCGCTGCCGATTCTTCGATACGCATTTTCGGCATACCGGTTTCGATGGCTTTGGCCATCCCTCCCAGGGCCTCCACCTCTTCGATGATCTTGCGTGCCTCCCGGATAATACCGCCGGTCAGGGCTTCGATATAATATGATCCCCCCAGGGGGTCCACTACATGGCAGATCTGGGATTCCTCCTGAATGATAATCTGGGTGTTTCTGGATATTCTGGCTGAAAAATCGGTTGGCAGACCCACGGCTTCATCAAAGGAGTTGGTGTGCAGGGACTGTGTACCCCCCAGCACAGCAGCCAGTCCTTCCAGGGTTGTCCGGATAATATTGTTGTAAGGGTCCTGTTCGGTCAGGCTCCACCCGGATGTCTGGACATGCGTGCGCAGCATGGATGATTTCGGGTTTTTGGGATTGAACCGGCTGACGAGTTCGTGCCACAGAAACCGGGCTGCCCGCAGCATGGCGATCTCCATGAAAAAATTCATACCCACACCAAAGAAAAAGGACAGCCGCGGCGCAAAGACATCGATATCGAGGCCGGCATCCAATGCGGCTTTGACATATTCCAGACCGTCCGCCAGGGTAAATGCCGTTTGCAGAACCGAATTGGCACCGGCTTCCATAATATGGTAACCGCTGATACTGACGGTGTTGTACCTGGGCATATGCTGGGAGCAATAGCCGATGATATCGGATACGATCCGCATGGAGGGTTTTGGCGGATAGATATAGGTGTTGCGGGTCAGGTATTCTTTCAGGATATCATTCTGTATGGTACCGGCCAGCTGTTCCTGTTTTACTCCCTGTTCCTCTGCCGCAACAATATATCCTGCAAGAATCGGCAGAACAGCACCATTCATGGTCATGGAAACCGTCATCTGGTCCAGCGGTATTTGATCGAAGAGGACTTTCATGTCTTCCACCGAATCAATGGCAACGCCGGCTTTCCCCACGTCCCCCAAAACCCTTGGGTGGTCGGAATCGTAACCCCGGTGGGTTGCCAGGTCAAAGGCAACAGAAAGCCCCTTTTGCCCGGCAGCGATGTTTCGCCGGTAAAACGCGTTGGAGTCCTTGGCCGTTGAAAACCCCGCATATTGTCGTATGGTCCAGGGTCGTCCCGCATACATGGTTGCCATGGGCCCCCGGACATAAGGCTCAAACCCGGGCAGGTTGTTGACATGCGCCAGGTCTTCCAGGTCTTCGGCCGTATACAGGGGTTTGATCTGGATGCCCTCCGGCGTATCCCATTTAAGATCATCAAGAGTCCGGCCCCTGAGCTGTTTATTAGCAAGTTCTTCCCATTGTTTTACATCTGGCTTATCCGACATTCTGTTTCCCTCCAGCAAAAATATTTTTTTAAATATTAATCACGAAAACACGAAAGCTTGAAAACACGAAAAATCAAAAAGCTTATTTGTCGGCTGGAACATCACTCTTCTTTTGGTGAACTGTTCTGTAAACAAATAACTTAACACCTAAAACTTAAAACCTAAAACCGCTCCTATTTTTCACACAACTCCACCAGCACACCATGGGTGGCTTTGGGATGAAGAAAGGCAATTTTAGCACCCCCGGCTCCTATACGGGGGGTTTCATCGATAAGGCGAACCCCTTTTTCTTTCAGCTCCGCCAGGGCCTCTTCGATATTTTCCACCCGAAAGGCAACATGCTGAATTCCCTCACCTTTTTTGTCAATATATTTGGCCACCGGTCCATCCGGTGCCGTGGATTCCAGGAGTTCCACCTCGCTTTCGCCGGCGGGGAAAAAAGCCGTGGTGACTTTCTGTGCTGTCACGGTTTCAGACCCCTCAAATGGTAAACCCAATATATCCATCCAGAAATGCTTACCCTCATCAATGCTTTTTACAGCGATACCGAGATGATCGATCTTTAGAATTTTCATGGAACATGCTCCTATTTTTTTAGTATCTATTGTTTCTCTCTCTGTTCGACACCTTATTTGCTTCTGACGGAGCGTCATTTGACTTCGTCGTCATTGATTGTTGGGGAATGTCATTAGCTTCTTCGAAGCGTTATTACGCTACGCTGTAATTTACTCCTACGGAGTGTTATTTGTTGTTTTTTGATAGCCGATTAATTGAATTAATATAATTATTCAGCTTGACACCAAGAATATCAATATCTCTCAACAGGCTTTCAAAGTCGGTGCCGTTGATTAGTTTTCTCTGATACCCTTTCGTTAACCATGTTTTGGTCTCGTACAAAGATCC
>JASJGV010000543.1:0-4449 GCA_033791325.1 Desulfobacterales bacterium
CCCATTACGGCAAAATGAAAAAAAATCTGTCAAAAGACAGCATGAAGGTATCACCACTGATCGAGGGCATGGGGTGAAGCGGATTCCTGGCTCAATCAAATATCCTTTTTATGCACTTTACGAGAACGAGGTCTCTTTTAAACCACCCCGGGAAGTTTTATATATGCTGAAAACAAAAGGCATTACAGCGGACAAAACCATTATTCTCACAAGCAAGACAGGCGCCTGGGCCGGGGCTGCCTTTTTTGCATTGAGATATCTGGGATATCCGGATGTACGGGTTCACCACCAGTCATGGGTGGGATGGTGTAACGAATACTGTTCTTTTGATGATTAGAATGCTATCACAACCTATGTCATGGTTATGATTTTGATCGATAACCGAACACACTACCGATTAAACATAAATTCTGAACGCCGGGGCATAAGGAGTGTACATGGCCATAAAAATCAAACGATATCCATTCTATGTCGGTATTACGGCACTGATCGTCTCCATCGTTATCGTACTCACCGGGCTTCTTATGTATATCAGCCACCGGGAGAGCAAGGTTGCTGCCATACAGATGGCCACCCGCCTCTTTTCGGAGATCAACACGAAAACCCTGGAACGCTACGAAAAAGCTCTGGAATCGGTGGCTGCGCTGGCCGGGTCGGCAGCACGAATGCCGGGAATGGCCACCGCACCGGTGGGGAATGGGTTGTCCCATCCGGGATTGGAGTTGATGCTCGATGCCCTGGCCTTTTACAAATATATGTTCTCAACGTATATCGGGTACGATGACGGCAGCTTCATTCAGGTGGTGGCTGTTCGCGACCAACCGGCATTTCTTAGCCTGTTCGATGCACCGCCGGGAACCGTCTTCGTGCTGCGCACCATCTCGGCCAATACCCGGGGGCAGCTGAAACAGCGCTGGCAATTTTTAAACCGGGACGGGCAGGTTAAAGGGGAACGGGCCGACATGGACCCGGGTTACGACCCCCGCGCCAGGCCTTGGTACATCAGGGCCCAACAGGAAAAAACCATCTATTACACCGAACCCTATATCTTCAGCGCCACAAAATTGCCTGGAATTACCTGTGCGAAGAAATTAAGCAGCGGTAGCGGCGTATTCGGTGCCGACATCACCTTGGACCGGTTTTCCACCTCGCTCGAGAAACAGAAAATATCGGAAAACGGCATTCTGTTTCTTTTTGACCACCAAGGACAAATTATCGCCCATGGCATGAAAGATTCTATTAAAACCGCCGGTGAAAAAGCCTTGAATCTTCCTACTGCCGAAGAAACGGGCAATCCCCTGATCCAGGCAGTAGTTGCCGATTACCAGAAAGCCCCTGAGGAGAGGATCAACCACACGCGTGAAATACGGATCAACCGAACAAGCTACCTGGTGCGATTGACGAGGCTGAAATCTGCTTTGAAATTTAATCAGATTCTGGCTTCCATTGCCCCGGTTTCCGATTTTACAGGTCACATCCAGCGGATGCAGCAACGGATTTTTCTCTTCTCCGGCCTGGTGCTTCTGGTGTTGTTGCCCCTGTCTCTGCTGGGGTCCCGAAAAATATCAGGGGCTCTCACCAGACTGGTAAAAGAATCTCAGAAAATCCAACGGCGCGACTTTTCTGAATCCGACCCCTTCGATTCCAGCATCAAGGAGATCCACACCCTTATTAGTGCTTTTGTTTTAATGAAGAGCACCGTCCAGCGTCTTCTGGAACAACAACGAAGACTGTTCGATGATTTTACCAAACTCATTGCGGGCGCCATTGACGCCAAGTCCCCGTATACCGGCGGCCACTGTATGCGTGTGCCCAGGATAGCGGAAATGCTGGCCAAAGCGGCGTGCGAATCCGAGAAAGATGCCTTTGCCGATTTCAGTATGGACACGGAAGATGAAAAATGGGAATTTGACGTGGCTGCCTGGCTGCATGACTGTGGAAAGGTTACCACACCTGAATATGTGGTGGATAAAGCCACCAAACTGGAAACGATCTACAACAGGATCCATGAAGTCCGTATGCGCTTCGAAGTACTGCTCCGGGATGCGGAGATAGACACCTATCGAAAGCAACTGGCCGGCAATGCCGACCAAGAGGCCCTGATGGCAGAACTGGAAAAAATACAAAAGGAGATTGCAGACGATTTCACTTTTGTGGCCTCGTGCAATGTCGGCGGCGAGTTCATGGCCGACGAGAAGATCGAGCGCTTGAAACAGATCGGCGCCCGTACATGGACACGCCACCTGGATGACCGTATAGGCATCTCACAGGATGAGGCCGCGTTGAAAAAATCAACACCTGCCCCCACCCTGCCTGTGGTCGAGCACCTTCTGGCCGATAAGCCTGAACACGTCATACCAAGGGCTAACCCGGATCCTTTCGACGGCAATCCCCACGGATTCAAAATGACGGTCCCCGAAGAACAGTACAACCTGGGAGAACTCTACAACCTGAGCATCCGCAAAGGAACCCTGTCACCGGAGGACCGCTTCAAAATCAACGAACACATCATTCAGACCATCATATTGCTAAACAAACTCGAATTCCCTGAATACCTTGCGAATGTGTCCGAATTCGCCGGTGCCCACCACGAAACAATGATCGGCACCGGATATCCACGCGGCTTGAGAAAAGAGGAGATTTCCATGCCCGGGCGTATTCTGGCCATCGCGGATATCTTCGAAGCATTGACCGCCGCGGATCGGCCTTATAAAAAACCGAAAACCCTGAATGAAGCCTTGCGTATCATGAGTTTCATGAGCAAGGACAAACACATCGATTCCAGTCTGTTTGACCTGTTTCTTGAAAGTGGGGTCTACCAGGAGTACGCTGACCAGCATTTGAATCCGGCGCAGATCGATGCAGTGGATATAGACCAGTATCTTTCAAGCGCCAGTGCCACTTGAAGTGGCCGGTTAAGCTTTCCGATGTCTTATCCGACACCCTGCTGAAAATACTCTAATATCGTCGACATGGCGGTGGTCTCCTCCATGGATGACAGCATGCCTCGAATCCTGGTTGCCTCCTGATAGGTCTCCTCGTCCAGCAGAAGCTCTTCCCGGCGCGTGCCCGATGCGTTCAGGTTGATCGCCGGCCAAATCCGTTTTTCTGCACATTTTCGACTGAGTACGATATCTGAATTGCCAGTGCCTTTGAATTCCTGGTAGATGATATCGTCCATTCTCGATCCGGTATCCACCAGAATGGTTGCAATAATCGTCAGTGATCCGCCGTCTTCGACATTGCGTGCGGCACCGAATATTTTCCTCGGTATGGCCAGTGCGCCGGCACCCAGGCCACCGGTCATAGTCCGCCCGTAGCTTTGGGTATTCACATTGAATGCTCGTGACATCCGTGTCAACGAATCGATCATCACCACACTGTCCCGGCCCGTTTCGGCACAGTGGATGGCTGTGTGCAAGGCAAGTCGTGTCATACGCATGTGTGTGTCGATGCTCTGATCTGCAGAAGAATAGAGTACGTGAGCTCCTTTAAGGCCTCTTTTGAAATCCGTCACCTCCTCGGGGCGTTCGTCCACCAGAAGAACAAATACGTCCACATCCGGGTAATTGGCGATAATGGAAGCCGCTATGTGTTTCAAGATGGTGGTTTTCCCCGATTTGGGCGGTGATATGATCAATCCACGCTGACCCTTACCGATCGGGGTGATCAAGTCCAGGGTCCGGCCGGTAAAATCGTCGGCCGCCTGTGTCATGATTAACTGTTCCGTGGGATTGATGCTGGTTTGATCCTGAAGCGATTGAAAGCTGGAAAAGCTGTCAGGCGAGATGTGATTGATTGCTTCCACAGACTGCAGCTGCGCGTTTGAATTTCTGTCATCTTGTTTCTTCCCGCTGCCTTCGATATAGCCCCCTTCCGGAAGATTGTAACTCTTTATCAGGGCCGCGGGCACAAAAACGTCATTTTTGCCCGGTGAGTAGTTGTTTTCAAGAGACCGCAAAAAGCCGAAGCCCTGGTCCAAAATTTCCAGATGTCCCTTTAATGGTTTCAATAATCGACTCCTGTGTTAAAAAATTATGATGGTTCCTGAATTTTCTAAAGCTTTCTGCTTATTAGCTTGTACGTATCTTTTTGGCTTTGTACCACTGGGTTCAGATGGATGTATATAGACAGGTGCTTTAGATATGTTCTTATCTTAACACATTCAAGCCGGCTTGTCAGACATTTCCATTATCGGACCCGAAATCTTATATTTTCAGGGTTGCATATTATTGAAATATTGCGTATGCACAATACGCTTAAAATTTAGGATCTAAAAGCTGTTCAGGAAAACAAGGAGGGGGAATTGAAGAGCCTCGCAGCAAACTACGAGGAACGTTCTGCCGTGCGACAGTGCTTCGCATCGACCGCAGCAAGCTACGGGGAATGCGCTCGCTGTTGCGGTTCAAATTAAAAACATGGGAGAACCAATCATGCAAATCACCACAC
>JASJGV010000544.1:0-3925 GCA_033791325.1 Desulfobacterales bacterium
CTAAAAAAACAGCATCATAATCCTCTTCAAATAATTCTTCTACGGTTACGGATCTTCCCACAACCGTGTTGCAATCTAATTTTGCACCCAGTTCCTCAAGACCCGCCACTTCTGAAAAAACAATTTCTTTGGGAAGTCTGAATTCTGGAATACCGTATACGAGAACCCCGCCCGGTTTATGAAACGCCTCGAATATGGTGACATCATGGCCCTTGAGGATCAAATCACCAGCCACAGTCAAACCAGATGGGCCAGAACCCACCACGGCAACTCTTTTACCCGTGGGGTCGGCTTTTTCCGGCAATCCTGCCTTTTTGTGCTTTCTTTCATAATCGGCCACGAACCGTTCCAGGTTTCCAATGGCCACGGGCTCTCCCTTTTTCCCCACAATGCATTTTTCTTCACACTGACTTTCCTGGGGGCAGACCCTTCCACAAACAGCGGGAAGCGCGTTCTTTTCCCAGACTTTTTTAATCGCCCCCGTGAAATCCCCTTCTTGAACAAGGCTGATAAACCCGGGGATATCAACTTCCACAGGGCAACCCGCCACGCAGGCCGGCTTCTTACATTGCAGACAACGTGACGCTTCCAATATGGCAGCATCCGGATTCTGACCCAGGGGTACTTCCTCGAAATTTCTTGCCCTGATAGCTGGCTCCTGTTCAGGCATAGCTTGTCTAGGCACCTTTTCTTTTTTAACCTTTTTTACTTCCGTCGCTCCCATAATCTCCTCCACCGATTAAATCGCCAGGCAATTTTATTTTATACAGATTCCCCACAGTACAATATTTCGTGCATGTCTAGGCCATATTGATATCAGCTTCCTTTTACTGTACAATAATGATCGTGACTCTTTTTCTCGTCTTCGGTGTAAGCCTGGAGGCGCATCATAAGTTCATCATAGTTGACTTCATGACCATCAAATTCGGGCCCATCCACACAGGCAAATCGAGTTTTGCCACCAACCGTTACCCGACAGCCGCCACACATACCTGTCCCGTCTATCATAATCGGATTCAGGCTGACCATGGTCTTGACGTTGTAGCCTTTGGTAATATTGGACGTGGCTTTCATCATGGGCACCGGGCCAATGGCAACCACGAGTTTGACATCGCCCTCGTCCAGGATTTCTTTCATAACCTCGGTCACAAAGCCATGGTGACCATATGAGCCATCATCCGTACATACACGCAGGTCATGTGATGCCGATTTCATCTGCTCTTCCATAATTAGCAGGTCCTTGGTTCTTGCCCCGATGATACAGGTCACATCGTTGCCGATCTCCTTTAGTGCCCTCGTTATGGGGTGCAGCACGGCAACACCCGTTCCACCTCCCACACAGATGACCTTGCCCAATTTTTCAAGATGGGTGGCTTTACCCAGGGGGCCGATGACATCCTGGTATTCATCGCCAACCTGGAGATCTCTAAAAAGAGCCGTCGATTTTCCCACCACCATATAAATAACTGTTACCGTACCTGTTTCGGAATTGGTTTCTGCCATGGTAAGCGGTATACGTTCACCGGTTTCATTGGCTTTCAGAATGACAAATTGGCCGGGCTTGGCCTTTTTGGCAATGGCAGGTGCTTCTATTTCATTGAGTATAACCGTTCCTTCGGCCATCTCTTCCCGTCTGACAATTTTAAACATAATACCCTCCAAGATATGTTTCCTAAATTGAGCGGTTGTCAAGGTTTCTGTCAAGGCTGTAAGCTCGCCGGAAATCCTTTAAAACAAAAGAGAATCGAACACCTCCAAAAATTGTAACCGCTCAGATTAGGTATTAATAAATCATGTGCTTTACGCGACGGTTAACTAATCATATACTCATAATGAAAGCAACCAGAAAGTCAGTTCACAATTTTAAGGCCCATACCTTAAAAGACCTGCCGCATTTATTGCTTGATCACAAGCGCTGCTTTCAATATAAAAACCAGGTATCGACAAACATTTTTTTGATCGGAACCAGACCATGAAACTTTTTGACAGCCATTGCCATCTGGACGACCGCTCCGATAAAAAGGACCTGGAGGCCGTAATTCATCGTGCAAAGCAGGACGGCATCAGCAACATGATGACGGTGGGCATTGACCGGGAAACCTCTATCCGTGCGATTGAAATTGCTGGAAAATTCGATGGAGTATACGCATCCATCGGTATTCATCCGCATCGGGCGTCATCCTGTTCAGACCAGGTCATGGAAAGACTGATCGACCTGGCTGAAAATCCAAGGGTGCGCGCCTGGGGAGAAACCGGTCTCGATTTCAACCGCATGTATTCCCCGAAAAATGATCAGGAAAAGTGGTTTATTCGACAGGTTCAAACGGCAGACGAGCGACGACTGCCCCTGATCCTTCATGAGCGGGACAGTCACGGACGACTCCTGGAAATACTGAAAGCCCATCCCAATAAAAATCGCCGGGGCGTGGTGCATTGTTTCAGCGGTAATCGCCCGGAGCTGGACGCTTATCTCGATCTGGGGTTTTTTATCGGGGTCACCGGCATTTTGACCCTTCAAAAACGGGGAACTGAATTGAGAAACCTGATCCGGCATGTCCCTTTGGAAAGGCTGCTCATTGAAACTGATGCGCCTTACTTGACACCGACTCCCCAGAAAAACAAAACCCGACGGAATGAACCTGCTTTTGTTAAGTCGGTGCTTCTCAAACTTGCCGAAATCCGTGACATTGATCCTGAAGAATTGGCCGAACTTACGTTGAACAACACCAGATGTCTTTTTAAAATCAAAGACACACCGGTAGGTTATGGCCTTGGGTTTTCCTGACCAACTTTATAAAGCGGGATCACTTCTTTGAACTTGTTTGGCCTCGATCTTTTTTCACTGATTGTCACATTCATTTCCGTCTTTGTAGCAGGCATCATCAGGGGCTACAGCGGTTTTGGGTTTGCAATGGTTGCTGTGACAAGCATCTCGCTTGTGCTTCCACCTGTCCAAGTCGTGCCACTGGTCCTTATTCTTGAGGTACTGGCGAGTATAAGGTTGGTCCCACAGGTCTGGCGAGACATCGACTGGCATTCACTACGTTGGTTGCTCGCAGGGTCTCTTTTTGCGATACCCTTTGGCGTATATCTGCTGGCGAATATACCGGCCGAACCCATGCGCATGTCCATTTCTCTACTGGTACTAGGTGCTGCAACTTTACTTTTGTACGGTTGGGCGTGGAGGCGTATGCCTGGGAGGCCACTCATCCTTACAACAGGGATGGCATGTGGCCTATTGAATGGTGCTGCTGCCATAGGCGGACCGCCGGTGATTCTTTTCTACTTATCGTCACCAGTTGGTGTGACGGCATCCCGGGCGTCAATAATTGCCTATTTTTTAGGTATTGATGTGATGAGCCTGGCATTGGCCTCAATTCAAGGTCTAACGACGTTCAAGACCTTGCAAATGACGTTATTTTGTCTGCTTCCACTATATTTTGGCATTACCGTTGGAAGTAGAATGTTCCTTAAGACGGATAAAAATTCCTTTCGACATCATGTGTTAATTCTGTTGATACTCCTTTCGATTGCTGGATTGCTTCGGGGGATATTTATCTGAACTAAGGATGATTTTATTTGGAAATAAGTCGGGTAACGGCCTTTTCCAGACCGTCAATGGATAGCTCATACATGGGGAAGATATTGCCAATGGCCATAATGGTCTGTGTATAACCCCACATGTTTTTTGATATGGGATTCAACCAGACACAATGGGAAAAGGTGTCTGCCAGAAACTGGAGACAGTCGATACTCCGCTTTCCGCTTCGTTCCTCCAGGTGAATAGAACCATCCGCAGCCATGAGCTCATAGGGTGCCATGCTGGCATCGCCCACGATAATGATGCGCGTTTCCGGATCGAACCGAAGAAGATTTTCTATTTTGAAGGGTTTTTTATAACGGGGTGCATCTTCCCACAAGGTGC
>JASJGV010000545.1:0-4330 GCA_033791325.1 Desulfobacterales bacterium
ACTCAAAATGCTGCGTGTGAATCAACGGCTTGACCAGTGCCAGCCCATGGATGTGGTGTCTACTTTTTTAGGGGCGCATGATTTTCCACCACAGATAGACCGCAACGATCCCAAACAGCGGGCAAGCTATATCCGAGAACTGACCCAGGAGATGATCCCCCAGGTGGCAGAAAAAAAACTGGCTCAATTCTGTGACATCTACTGTGATGTGGGCTACTACACGGCTGAAGAATCGAAAACCGTTCTCACGGCAGGAATGGACAATGGTCTGGCACCCAGAATTCATACCGATGCCTATGCCAACATCGGCGGCTGCTCACTGGCCGCAGAACTTCCTGCGGTATCTGCCGATCATCTCAATTACCCAACTGAAGATGAGATGCGTCGTATGGCCCAAAACAAGGTGGTGGGTGTGGTGCTGCCGGCGCTTGATTTTGCAGTAGCCCATCCAGATCCATTTGACGCCCGACCCATGATAGAGGCCGGCATGACCCTGGCACTGGGCACCAATTTAAACCCCGGCAACTGGACCGAATCTATGCAGCTCGTCATGCAGTTGGCCTGCAGAAATCACGGTATGGCACCGCAGGAAGCCATGCTTGCGGCTACCACGGGTGCTGCACGCGCCATCCAACGTGACCATCAGATCGGATGTCTGAGCGAGGGATACAAGGCTGATATCCAGATTTGGAATCTGCCCAGCTTTGAAGATGTCATTTACAGAATCGGCAACAACGCAGTGGAGACGGTCATCAAAAACGGAAAAATTGTTGTGAGGAGAACATGAGCATAACAGAAATAGACATATCAGGTAAAGCACTCACCATTGAGGAGGTCAATGCGGTTGCCAATGCAAAGGCAGCAGTAAAACCCCTCAGTCAAGAAACAATATCACGCATGCTTGCCACACACCAGTGGCTGAATCAGGCCATTCAAAAACAAGACACTGTATTTTACGGTATCAACACTGGGTTTGGTTCCCATGCCAACGAGACAATCCATCCGGACCAGGCCGGTATCCTGTCTAGAAATGTCATCCTGGCGGATGTAGCCGGCATCGGCAACCCCCTGCCCGAACCCATTGTGCGGGCTATGATGGTTATCCGGGCCAATACCATGGCCGGCGGGCCCTCCGGTATCCGACCGGTGGTGGTGGAAACCCTCATGGACATGCTCAACAAGGGTGTCACCCCTTTTGTTCCGGAAAAAGGTTCCCTGGGCGCCAGCGGTGATCTGGTACCTCTGGCCGCCATTGCCTCTGTGGCAACCTGCGATGCCGACGGGGGCGGATACAGCGGCCAAGCCTGGTATAAAAATGAGCTCATGAGCGGTGAGGAAGCCATGGCTAAAGCCGGTATTGCCAGACTCAAGCTGGTGGCTAAAGAGGGCAATTCCATGATTAACGGTACCGCCTTCATGGCGGCCGTGGGCTGCCTGGCCATTGAAAGATGCGAGAAACTGATCCGGCATGCTGAGATTGCCGCGGCCATAAGTATCGAGGCCCTGCTGGCGGTATCCGCAGCCTTCCATCCAGGTCTGCATCAGGCAGCCAATCAGATGGGCCAGATATCCGTGGCCGAAAACCTGCGGAAACTGATTCAGGGCAGCCAGTTGGTGGATTCCACACAGCGGGTTCAGGATGCCTACTGTCTGCGGTGCTTCCCCCAAGTATTAGGCCCTGTCAAAGATACCGTTGCTTTTGCACGCGGGTATATCGAGCGGACCTTGAACGCCGGTATCGACAACCCTTTGATTCTCGATTCCCAGGAAGAAGCACCCTATGTCTGCATATCCGGTGGAAATTTTCACGGTGAGGGCCTGGCCTTCATGATGGATTTCTTATCCATTGCCATGTCCGAAGTTGCCAGTATCTCTGACAGACGTTCCTTTGCTCTGCTCACGCCGGCTTTGAATTACGGGCTGCCATCCATGCTGATACCTGCAAACGGCCTCAACACCGGGCTCATGGTTGCACAATACGCTGCGGCGGCGCTGGTATCGGACAACAAAACCCTTGCCCATCCGGACAGCGTCGACTCCATCACTACCAGTGCTGATCAGGAAGACCATGTGAGCATGGGGGCCAACGGGGCCCGCCATTTATGGGAGATCCTTGAAAATGTCACCCATGTCATCGCCATCGAATTCCTCTGTGCCGCACAAGCTGTCGATCTTCGGGAAGACGGGCCTATGCGTCTGGGGCAAGGAACCAAGATTGCCCATGGGTTTGTTCGAAAAAATGTGGTTTTCTATGACAAGGACAGGGAAATGTCACCCGATATCGCCCGACTCGCACAGCTCATCAAGGAGGGGGATTTGCTGGAGGCAATGGACAACGACGAGAAATCCTAAATCTGAATATCGAAAGACGAAACAAACCCAAATTTCAAATGTTCAAATGACCAAAACACAGACCATGTGCTTGAAGCGTATATACATTGTTTCGTTCTTTTGGATTTAATTCATTTGGTATTGTTTACAGTAAAGGAGGAGTAAGCCATGAAACCGGAAATATTATATGAAGTGAAAGCCCAGCGCGGAGATACCTTGCGCTGTAAAGGATGGAAGCAGGAAACCCTTTTAAGAATGTTGGAAAATAATATGGAAAACGCCGAGGCACCGGAATACCTGGTTATCTACGGGGGTATCGGCAAGTGCGCTCGAAACTGGGAATCTTACCACGCCATCGTGGATTCTCTCAAAAACATGGAAAACGATGAAACCCTGGTGGTACAATCGGGCATGCCTGTGGCCATATTCAAAACCCACAAACTTGCTCCCCGCGTGGTCATGGCAACCACCAACATCATGAAGGCCACCTGGCCCACATTTTATGATCTTCAGGATAAAAATCTGACCATGTTTGCACAGTACACGGCAGCACCATGGGAATACATTGGAACCCAGGGTGTCATCCAGGGCACATTCGAAACCCTGGGCGCCATTGCCAACCAGCACTTCAACGGTTCTCTGGTGGGCAGGATTCTCCTGACAGCCGGTCACGGCGGCATGGGGGCCAATCAGCCCCGGGCCATGAACATGCACGGTGGTGTATGCATCGACGTTGATGTCAACGAAGCCATTATCGACAAACGCATCAAACTCGGTTTCACCGACGTCAAAGCCGAAAGCCTGGATGCAGCCATCGACATGGCCAAACAGGCGGCCACAGAAAAGAAAGCCCTTGCTATCGGTGTCGTTGGTAATGCCGCATCTCTATTCTGGGAAGCATACGACAAAGGGTTCGAGCCCGACATCGTCACTGAAATGTGTCCCTGTCACGATCCCCTCTCCTACATACCCGAGGACTATTCGCCGGCCGAAGCCGAAGACCTCAGGGTTGCAGACCGCGACGGCTATCTCGAAAAAGCGCGTGAGTCCATGGTCAAACAGTTGAGAGCCATGAATGCTTTCTCCAAAAAAGAGGGCGTCCAAGTGTTTGAATATGGCACATCTATTCGAAAGGAATGCCGCGATGCCGGCATGCCGGAGGAAGAAGCCATGACCATACCGGGATTTGTGGCAGAGTATATTCGCCCCCTGTTCTGTGAAGGTCGGGGTCCTTTCCGCTGGACCTGCATTTCCGGGGATGCGGATGATCTTAAACGCCTGGATGATTTAGCCCTGGAGATGTTTCCAGAGGACAAACTCACGGTAAAATGGATCAATCTGGCCCGCAAAACCCTGCCCATCGAAGCACTTCCGGCCCGGGTTTGCTACTTGGGATTCGGAGAGAGAAAGGCATTCGCCCTCAAAGTCAATGAGCTAATCAAAAAAGGGGAAGTAAAAGGTCCTGTGGCCTTTTCTCGGGACAACCTGGATTCCGGATCCATCGTCAACCCCACCTTTGAGTCGGAAAAGATGAAAGACGGCGGAGACCTGATATCCGACTGGCCCATGCTCAACGCGCTCCTGAACTGCGCAGCCATGTGTGATCTCATCGCCATCCAGGCCAATTACTCCATGGGAGAAGCCGTTCATACCGGCGTAACCATGATTGCCGACGGCAGTGACGAGGCCGATTTTCGTCTGGATGCCTGCATGACCACCGATTCAGGCATCGGTGTGGTGCGTCATGCCCAGGCAGGATATGAAACTGCCCGTGAAACAGCAGAGGGACGTGGCCCTCTGACCAGTGAAAGCATCCAGGTGCCGCTCTGGTGGAGTCCAGTGGCAACTTTCGGTCCCGAAGGCGGTCGGCAGTTGCGTCGAAGTGCGCATACGAAGGAGAAGTAGATACCCGGGTCCAAAGGGCCCGGCACTGATTCAACCCTATAAGGGATAAATAGTATGCACATTCAGTTTATAATAAATTCTAAATACGAATATC
>JASJGV010000546.1:0-5324 GCA_033791325.1 Desulfobacterales bacterium
AATCTTAAGAAGTCTGCTGTCTTCAACATTGACACCCGCACCCCTGAGAATCCTTTTGCCCAAGGAGTAGTATGGACTTTCCTTTTGATTCAGGTAGACCAACTTCAGCATCTCCAGGACATCCGTCTGCTCTTCCTCAGAGAGATCAGGTGGGGAGGGGGTCTCATTTTGGATGAGGTGTTTTATCCAGTAGCTGCCGTTTGTAACGATCCGATCGATACGCGCATTTTCTTTCTCGCGATTGTCCAACTGGATAACTTTTTCTTCAGAGTGGGGAAAAAATCGACTGCCATTAAATTTAAAATAAAGCCTGTTGTTAAAAAAAGCCCTGACCACTGCAGATTCGTGATCAGCGGAAGGGTTCTCGGGAAAACAGAGCTCAGTCATGGTCTCAAGGTCAATCCATTCCTGCTCGGAATTCAGAACTTCCCATAATTCCTTGACGTTTACATGATCGATCAGGGCTTTTCGCCTGCTGGAAACTTCCCTGAGGGTGTCCACCAAGGCCTCCCTGCTCAGGGAAAGATCCAGATGGCGGTTGCATCGGTGTGACAATCGATCGGCCGAAAGTTTGACCTCACGATTGGCTTCGGTCAAAAGGCGCAACCTCAGTTTTTTTATTTCTAAAATGACCGCGCACACCATCTTTTGGCGGTCAATAAATTCCACAACATTTCCCAATTCCATAAGAAAACACATTAACAAGCACGGGCATGAAAGTCAATGTCTCCAAACGGTTGATCAATTGTATTTCAAGCCCCTAAACAAGTGTGATTGCACCTTCTTGAAGAATCATGTAATAAAAATGACGATCCGCTAGGGATCATCGATTTTAATCCTCTTATGTTCGTATATACAGCCATGACACCGGTACAATTGATAAAACCATATTTTGTCGAAAACCGACGACTTATTTTGATCGGATTTTTATGCTTGATCCTGGTTGACCTGTTACAACTCTTTGTGCCACGAATTATCAAGAGGGTGGTGGACGACCTGACAGCGTTTCAAATCGACATATACGATCTGGTGGTTTACACTGCCTGTATCAGCGGTATCGGTATCGCCATCGGCCTGTTCCGCTACCTGTGGCGACGCTGTCTCCTGGGGACATCCCGACGCGTCGAGGAAGGCCTTCGCAACCAACTGTTTACCCATATAGAAACCCTCTCGGCCACCTATTTTGACAAGACCCAGACCGGTGATCTCATGGCAAGGGCAACCAATGACATCCAGCAGGTACGCATGGCAACAGGGATGGGCATGGTCGCGCTGAACGATGCCATTGTTCTGGGCGCTGCCGCCATCGGTTTCATGGCCTATATCAATGTTCGCCTGACACTTTTTGTCCTGATACCGATGCCGTTCATCGTCTTCGGCACCCGATTTTTCGGCAAGCAGATGCATCGGCGCTACCAGGATGTCCAAGGATCTTTTGCAGACCTGACCGAAGGTGTCCGGGAGCGTTTAACCGGTATCCGGATTGTCAAAGCGTACGGCACAGAAACAACGGAACAGCGCCAGATCGAACAGTTGTCCGGAGAGTATCTTCAGAAAAACCTGAAGCTTGTGGCCATTACCGGGTCTTTTTTTCCTTTGATGCTTCTTTTTTCAAACACAAGCCTGGCCATTGTCCTGTACCTGGGGGGTAGGCAAACCATTTTGCAAGAAATTACAACCGGTGACTTTGTTGCTTTTATCAGCTACTTAGGCCTTCTGACATGGCCCAAGATGGCCATGGGGGGGGTGACCAACCACATCCAGCGCGGGCGGGCTTCACTGGACCGGATCCATGCGGTATTGCAGACACTTCCGGATATCACCGATACTGAGAATGCCGTCCCTATTCAAAAAGCGACAGGACGACTTCGGTTCAATCATGTGGGACTGTCTTTTAATAAAGCAGGGCCACCGGCTCTTTCCAATATCCAGATAAAGATTGATCCGGGAAAAACACTGGGCATCATCGGACCACCCGGGAGTGGCAAAACATCTCTTTTGAATCTGGTTCTGCGTTTTTACGATCCAACCGAAGGTAACATTTTCATGGACGGGATGGATATTCGTTCCCTCCGCCTTTCTGATATGAGATCCCAAATCGCCTATGTACCGCAGGAACCCTTCATGTTCGCCGGCACCATTATAGAAAATCTTACGTTGGGCGACAGGACTTATTCTCGAGACAAGATCGAACAGGCGGCAGAACTGGCCTCTATTCACACGACCATCCAGTCTTTTCCCCTCGGTTTTGAAACCGTAGTGGGTGAAAGGGGCATTATTCTCTCCGGTGGTCAGAAACAGCGTATCGCCCTGGCACGTGCGCTGTTAAGCCACCGGCCGTTTTTACTTCTGGACGACCCCATCAGTCAGGTGGACACAGATACCGGAACCAGAATTATCGACACCATCCGGTCGCTGGCAGACCAAAGAACGATCCTGATTGTCTCTCATCGTATTGCAGCCCTAAGGTTTGCAGACCGGATAATGTCTATGAACAAGGGTCAAATCATCGAATACGGCACCCATGAAGAACTGATGCTCAACGATAAGTATTATGCCCGTACGTTTCGGCTGCAGGAAATCCATTATGCGACATGACATGGGATACTTTGAAGAAAAAAAGCTGGGGAAGTCATATGACACAAGACTTCTCAAACGGCTTTTCCCCTTTTTGAAACCATACCATTTGATGATTCTGGTATCTATTTTTCTGGTCATGCTGATCACGCTCCTCGACCTGGCGATCCCCTATGTTACCAAGGTCGCCATCGATCAATACATCGTCCCTAAAATGAATACCGCGGCTCTCAATAAAATGAAACCGGGTAAGACAGCACCACCATCCCGCTACTTGAAAATAAAACCAGGAAACCCCGGGGTCCGAACGATCATTGAAAACCATCCCGAATTATTTGAAAAAAAAGATCAATGGGTCCTTATTTCATACCAGCATCTATCCGGGCTCGAACCTGAGGATATCGCTGTTTTGAGAAAAGACGACCTGGCCGGCATCGGTCGTATCGGTGCTATTTTCCTGGTAATCATCATCCTCAATTTTGGCCTCAATTTCCTGCAGAAAATCATCATGGAATACACCGGCTACAGGATGATGAACGACCTCCGGTTGACTCT
This sequence comes from Desulfobacterales bacterium, assembly GCA_033791325.1. Taxonomy (GTDB): domain Bacteria; phylum Desulfobacterota; class Desulfobacteria; order Desulfobacterales; family B30-G6; genus B30-G6. The sequence continues at coordinate 3,133 of JASJGV010000546.1, forward strand.
CTTCCACCATATCCAGCACCTCTCCATGCCTTTTTTTACCCAAAACCCGGTCGGTCGCCTCGTTACCAGGGTTACCAACGACATCCAGAATATGCATGAACTTTTCACCTCCGTAATATCGCTTGTTTTTAAAGATCTGTTCCTGCTGGGGGGTATCGCCACTGTCCTGCTCATCATGAACTGGAAACTTGCGCTGGTGTCGTTTCTGGTACTTCCCCTGGTTGGCTACACGAGCTTCGCTTTTTCAGGCCATATCCGTGATGCCTTCAGGGTGCTGAGAATAAAGGTTGCCGAAATCAATACTACCCTTTCGGAAATGATTGACGGTATCAGCGTGATCCAGTCTTTTGGCAAAGAAAACGTGGCCGCCGATAATTTTTCCCGACTGAATCATGAAAACTATCTGGCCGGTATGCGCCAAATAAATGTCCTGGCCGTGTTTATGCCTCTTATAGAAGTATTCGGGATTGCCACAGTCTCGGTCATTATTTTTTATGGTGGTAAAAATGTCCTCCAGGGGGAGATCAGCCTCGGTGTTCTGGTGGCATTTATTTCCTATATGCGCATGTTTTTCAGGCCCATTCGGGATCTGGCGGAGAAATTCAACATCCTGCAAAATGCCCTGGCGTCGGCTGAACGAATCTTTCTAATTCTCGATACAAACAATTCCATTGACGGGTTTGAAAGCGAATCGGACAACATACAGCCATATAGCGACCTGAATGTTTTTGAGAAGATAGACACCCTTGCGCTGGAAGATGTATCATTTTCCTATATGCCGTCGGAACCAGTTTTGAAAAATATTTCTCTAAGCCTCCGGACGGGTGAAACCACAGCAATAATTGGTGCGACAGGCTCCGGCAAAACATCCATTGTCAACCTCATCATGAAGTTTTATGATCCCGTCTCCGGCAACATTCTTTTGAATGGCCAGGATATTAGACAGATCCCTGCATCACGATACCGATCCAAAATCGCACTGGTTACCCAGGACCCCTTTTTGTTCACAGACACCATTTTTGCCAATATCTGGCGGGATCGACAGGATGTTTCTGAAAAAGAGATTGGCCGTGTCCTGTCAGCGGCAAATTGCAGGGAACTGATCGAAGAACAGCCGAATGGTATCCAAACTGTTTTAACCAGGGGGGGCACTTCTCTGTCGAGTGGTGAACGGCAGCTGATATCAATTGCTCGGGCATTCGCGCGGGTCCCGGAATTGATTATTCTGGATGAGGCCACATCCTACATCGATTCCCTGACCGAAGATGTCATTCAGGACGCTCTTTCCAAACTGATGACAGGAAGAACCGCCCTGGTGATCGCCCACAGACTCTCAACGGTGAGACATGCCGACAATATCGTCGTCATCGACAAAGGCGGCATTCTGGAAACCGGAAACCATGACACCCTCATGGAAAAGCGGGGTTCTTATTTCCGAATGAATCATCTGCAGCATTGTTTAGGTGAAACTTGTTAGCCCGATGCCCGCCGCCCCTATTTTCCCGATGCTGAAATGACAGTTATTGCTTGCCAAATCCATCTTCCCATGATAGCGAATAAGGCTATCAATTCTGATCGGCTCTCCACCCTCGACAGTACGTAGGCAGGGTTATACAATTTGTCCAAGAAGAACCACGGTACATAGGAAGTATTGTTATTTGTTTTAGTGCATTCCTTAAAACTCATTAATATGAAGGAGGTTTAACCAATGGCATACAATGCAGTAGAAATGGCTGACTGGCAGATTTCGGAAGCGGCAGAAAAAAACATGCCCACACCGGACGAATGGCGGGACAAACTAGGTCTCAAACCCGAAGAAGTTCTTCCCATGGGCAGGCTGGCAAAACTTGATTTTCTCAAAATTATCGATCGCCTGCAAGACGAACCCGATGGAAAATACATTGAGGTGACGGCCATAACGCCAACGCCGCTTGGCGAAGGTAAAAGCACCACGTCCTGTGGTCTCATGGAAGGTCTTGGTATGCGCGGTAAGAATGTGGGTGGTGCACTGAGACAGCCCTCGGGCGGACCAACCATGAACGTGAAAGGGACGGCCGCAGGTGGCGGAAATTCTCTGCTGATTCCCATGACGGAGTTTTCCCTGGGTCTTACCGGTGACATCAACGATATCATGAATGCCCACAACCTGGCCATGGTGGCAATGACATCACGTATGCAGCACGAACGAAATT
>JASJGV010000547.1:0-5201 GCA_033791325.1 Desulfobacterales bacterium
ATGGAGGCCTGCTTCATGTTCGGCTCCATGGGTCAGTACTATCTTGACAAGGATATGGGCAGGGAGGTTTCCCTGGCAGAAGCCACCACCATCCTTGAAAATTGCCGGGACGCCGGCCTGGTCACCCAGCCCGCCACCTCCCAGAATCCTTCCGGTATGTGTAACTGCTGCGGCGATTGTTGTGGTGTGCTCAAAGCCTTGAACAAACACCCCAAACCTGCTGAAATGGTTTTTTCGAACCACCTGGCATTGGTCGACAGCGATGAATGCACAGGCTGTGAGCAGTGCCTGGAACGCTGCCAGATGGATGCCATATCCATGAACGACGATGAGCTGGCGCAGGTCAACCCGGACCGTTGTATCGGCTGTGGCCTGTGCGTGACCACCTGTCCGGTTGAAGCCATCAAGCTGGTAGCCAAACCCGATGCCACCTTACGACTGCCACCTGCCAATACGGCGGAGCAGATGTTCCTCATGGCACAAAAGAGGGGAATCGTTTAAAGCTATAAGCGATAAGCATTAAGCTGTTTACCAAAGCTTACAGCTTAGTGCTTATCGCTAACTGCTTAATCCATCACCAACACTTTTGCCCCGCGTATTTTTCGTTCTTTCAGTTCCACCAGGGCCTGGTTGGCCTCCACAAGGGCGAATTCCTGGGTCTCGGGTTTGATGCGCATGTCCGCAGCCAGCGCTAAAAAAGCTTCGACATCCTGCCGCGTCACATTGGCCACACTCTTAATCTCCTTTTCGAGCCACAGGTGGGACGGGTAATCCAACTTGAGAAGGTATTTCCGGTCCGAACTCTCCTTGCGTATGGCGTTGATCACCAGACGGCCGCCGGCGGCGAGGTTGCCCAACGCTTCCACCACGGGTTTCCAGGCCGGGGTCGTATCGATGATGGCATCGAGCTTTACAGGCGATGTATCATGGGTGTTTCCCGCCCAGACAGCTCCCAGCTCCCTGGCAAAGGCCTGTTCGTTTTCACTTCGGGCAAATACGTAAATACCGGTATCCGGATACAGATGGGATGCCAGTTTCATGACCAGGTGTGCGGATGCACCGAATCCGGTCAAACCGAGGCACTGGCCGTTGACAAGGTGTGTGAGGTGCAATGACCGGTATCCGATGGCTCCCGCACACAAAAGGGGCGCTGCCTCCATGTCTGAAAAAATATCCGGAATCCTGTAAACAAATTTCTCCGAGATGGTCATGTATTCGGCATACCCGCCATGAGCGTCTCTTCCGGTTGCTTTGAAATCCGCACACAGATTTTCGTAGCCTTCATTGCAAAAGTGACAGGCACCACAGGCCGAAAAGATCCAGGCAACCCCTACCCTCTCACCCGGTTTATATCCATGTGCATCAGGACCCAAGGCATGAACCCGCCCCACGACCTGGTGCCCGGGAATCATGGGTAGCGTCGGCGGCGGTGTTCGCCCCTCTATTTCATCCAGTTCTGTGTGGCACACACCACATGCAGACACTTTTATCAGCAGGTCATCGCCACGAGGTAAAGGCGGTGTCATCTCCACCAATGTCAGGGGGGTTCTGTTTTCCAGCACACTGCCGATATTTTCCAGTATCATGGCTTTCATGGATATCTATTCTACCTCCAAGGATTTTTTATCAGTATATGACGTTTTCAAAAATGCATCAAGATGAGAGTGAGGTGACAAAAATCGGGATATCGCCGGGCATAATCTCAGCATAAATAGAAACAATAAATTGAAGAACCTCGCAGCAAGCTATGGGGAATGCGCTCGCTGTTGCGGTTCATATACTTGACAGATACGCAAATATTGTATAGAGAGTTATGAGGTGCCAATATTGGCTTAATAGGGAATCCTGTGAAAATCAGGAGCGGTCCCGCCGCTGTAACCGGTGACGAAATCTGCAATTTACCACTGTCTGGTTTTAGCCTGATGGGAAGGTGCGGAAATTAGATTAAACCGGGAGTCAGAAGACCTGCCTTAGTGAACAGCTATATCTCTGCGGTGATACAGAGAAAAACACTACAAAATTAAAAGGGTCAAGAAAATTGGGTGCAGCCCTTCAATCTTATTTGAAAAGATTGAAGGGCTTTTTTTTTGCATATTTCTACATCGGCGGCGGGGCTGAACAAAACATTAAAAGGAGGGGGAAAGAATGAGATCAGGATTAATTATTTATGTTGTCGGCAAAGAACCGCCCCATTGGGATGTTGCGCTCGAATTGATGACCGTAAAAAAAAAGGCCAAAGTAGATTTGGTTGAAATAATTACAGTCAACACAGGTCATTTTGATATTCCCGATGCTTGGTGGTCACTTTTGACGAGGGGTATGAAACAAATTACATGCATGATGGCGGAGTTTTCACCAGCAGGGAATCTTACGCTAACAGGACGTGAACTCCATCTATGCGGATAAGTCTCTTTCAAAGTATGTATCAATTTATCAATTACTTAAACCTCGTTTGATCGGACTCTGAATCTCAACATTTACGCCTGACCTGACCTGATTATCAATCTGCCAGTACAATAATATCCTCAAAATTGATAAAATTTTGAAACGGATGAAATTGTTACAAGTCACTTTAATAGGAGGTAATTTGCCGTGGAAGAGGAAATCGCACGAATCAACCGTATTGTAGTAACGACGCTGAAAGATCAAAACGGAGAGCAAAAATTTTGCTTACGCTATTTGTCGGACTTCCAAAGCAAACAAGGCATTCTCACCATACAACATGCATTTACGGAAGAGAGTCTCCGTGAAATGGCATCTGCATTTCAACAGGCGATTGACTACATAGACCGTCAATAAACTGGTTGGCAATTGAGAATCTATTTAACCTACTGAATCAAATTAAATAGAAGATATATTTTGCATATCATATTTTGTGTATTTGAACCGATACCTGTTTTTAGATCGTTTTTATGAGAAGAAATCAATCATTGGCTTCTCTCGGGTGAGTTAGTGGAGGTCTCGATAATCCTGTGAGCAATGAGAACATTGCCCATCATTGTACCTCGATTCTGACAAGCCACTTCACCCACGTACTTCCACTCAATTCTGTGAAGATAGCTCGCACCGGAAAACCATGAAGAATCGGTATTGGTTCATGTTCCAATTCGTAAGCCAGAAAGTTATTTTTTGAAAGTGCCTTTTCCATTGATACTGATGTAGAGTATCCATCAGCACTTACGAGTCGAATATTGCTTGCCCCTTCTTGCACACCTGCTAATTCTATCACGTATTTTAGAGATGCTCCCCCCCAAGTAGCAGTATCCTGGAAGAATCCTGGACAGACTAACGTCGGACGAGCTTCAATCTTTGGCATGCAACGCAAGTCATCATAGTTTAATTTGAGTGATTGTACGACCTTTCCAGTTATTTCAAGAGAGTAGGTTTCCAAATCAACCACTTGTACGGTACCAGTGACATGTAGTTGTGTCTCAGGGTCTAACTCTGTATAGCCTGGAACAGTATCGGAGAGAGTGGGCACAACGATTGGCGACAATGTGCAAGGGGTAGGAATTACCGTTCCTGGAAGATTCTCTGAGGCGTTTCCCGGTGTTGTAGTTGTCACGGGAGAAGATTCTTCCTGTGATTGAGCTATCTGGAAGCTTAAAATAAAGAACAGGATCAGAAAAAAAAGCGTGATTTTAAAACCAAACGTTAGAAATCCGGGAATACGTATCGTTCCTTCATGATGAATCTGTTGTTCTTTAATATCCATATGCCAGCTCCTGATTAAGAATTGAAAAGTATCTATTTAATCAAATCTCGTCACTGTAATTTTCGCCACGGGATTATCCCATCGGTGAGATTCATCCAGAGCTGAGGTTAAAAGACCGTCATCAGTCGTCACAACACCCGGATGCACGGTAATAAGGTCCTGATCATCGCGAGCGGCATTAAATCCCTCTCCGCCTGCCACAGGTCCCGGGATGTCCGCTAAGGCCTCGGAATTTGCTTCGGTACCGTTATCCATGGCATTGACATACAGTATCTTGCTGTCACCGACAGCAAGATTTTCGATATTCACTGAATTGATTCCCACAAAAGCCTCATTGGTATTCACCAGCATAGCGGCAAGAGAAAGATAAATATTGGAATTACGTCCTGCTGTTACCTCAAACATATCCTCTTCTCCCATACCCACCGGGGAAACACCTGAAACAGTATCCATGACTGCCTGGGCTGCATCTGCAGATGTGATGAATGGGTCTGTACTCCCTCCTTCCGCAAGCTGCTCAAGGGCTACAGATGATGCCTGCCCGAGCACCCACGGAGTATAATCCTTTCCGTGCAGAACAACAGCGACCGGAGAAAAGGGCTGATTTGCGGTTACGTTAACGATTGTGACGCGAAATTTTTTAACGCTGTCTTGGTTATCATTGTTATTATTGCTGTCATTACCGCAACCCGCCAGCAACCCCCCTACTACAAGTATAAAAATTAATATTGATATAGCCATTGTATTCTTTTTCATAGGAGCACCTCCCTTTTTAGTTGACGGTGATAACCAGCTTTGCAATCGGATTAAGCCATCGATATTTTGTGCTGTCGATATCGCTCATCCCGCCGGTAGGGTTTGTATCTCCTAATATACCGCGATGAATATGGACCATCGTATTGGGATCCGTACCGATAACATTCGATCCACCAGAATCCGTCGAGCCAACTGGAGGTGGATTAGGAAATCCCGGTGTCCCCGGCACACCACCGTCGACCGCCACAAGCTCATTATTGACCTCGGTTCCCGCATCATAGGCAGTGAGCATATACCAATATGTGCCTGCCTGGGTCGGTATTTTTAAAGAATCCAGGCCCACAAAACCGTCATTTGTCGGAAGAATCATCGCTACAAGAGAAAGATATTCGTTGCCGGTGATGTCCGTGTCTAAATCAGTCATTGCCGTATCGCCTGGCGCCAAGAGGCCGCCGGCCGGATTTTCAATAGTATCCGCGTCCGCTCCGCCGATTTCCGCACTGAGACCGGAGATGTCTCCACCCTCCGCCATGGCCTGCAAAGACACACTTGCTGGCTCAGCCACCTCAAATAGGTGCGTATCGCCGTCATGGGCTGTAATCAATAACGGTGTAAAAAATGAACCATGGGAAGTATTGGTCAGTTCAACAGAAAGGTCTGCCCCGAATGCGTTTCCACAGATAGCGGACATAGAAAGAACGACGCTGAACATCATAGCTACTAGTATTCT